>NZ_JBFUMO010000177.1:0-10452 GCF_054049355.1 Roseateles sp. P5_E11
GCCGTTCCACACGCTTCAGTGCCACCGGATTCACGTTCCACGTGTCTCCGCTCAGATAGGTCACATGCTCCACCGTGCCGTCGGCCGGCGCGTGGAAACGGTGGTACATCGCCGACGTCAGCCGCAGCGTGACGAAGCGGCCGCCCTCGAAAGCGCTGGCGTCCTGTGTCGGCCCGAACAACTCCTCCGTCGAATACGGAAAGCCCTTGGCCTGGTAGACCTGGCCGCGTTCGACGAGGCCGGTCGCGCCGACGATGGCGTCGCTCGGACTCGCGAACACCTCCGGCCGCGCGTCGAACACCCGCGAGCCGGGCTTGAGTTCGCGCGTGAAGCAGTCCTTCAGCGAGCGGAAGTTGGTGTGCCTGGCCTCGCCCAGGTCCAGCGGCGTGAACATGCGCCAGATGGCGATGGTCAGCTTGGTCAGCCACGGGCTCTCGATGCGCGAGAAGCGCCCCATCAGCTTCGTCAGGGCGATGCGCGGCACGCGGTTGGTCAACAGGAAGTTCAAGTCCTCCTGCGCCACCAGTCGCTTGAACCAGCCCGGGCGAGCCAGGGCGCTGCCATCCATCCCGCCGTCCAGCGCGGGCGATGCTTCGTGGTTTTTCATCAGAACTTCTGACCCAGCATCTCGCGGAACACGCTGCGGCGGATGGCCTTGGCGGTCAACTCGGGCGCGGTCCACCACCAGCCGTCGGCGCGCATCTCGTCGCAGGCGGCGATGAAGCGATTCATGACTTCGGCGAACTCGGCGTCGCCGTAGTTCAGGCTGAAGATCAACCGTCCCGTGCCCACCCAGCTCAGAGCCAGGCCGTGCTTGCGCAGATAGAACTGCAGCATCCAGTGGTAGCGGCCGGGCTGGTCGTACATCACCGTCCAGATCGTCGAAAGGTTGGCCATGCGCACTGGCGCGCCGGCCGCCTGCAGGCGGGCGTTGAACTGCGCGCAGCGCGCGTTCCAGCGTGCGTCGAGGCCGTCGTACAGCGCTTTCGTCTCGGGGCGCTCGATCCGCTTCAGGAACGCCGCCATTGCGGCCACCACGTAGGGGTGCGCATTGAAGGTGCCGCGTGCAAAGCAGATGTCCGCCGGCCGGTCCTCGCGGTAACGCTGCATCAGTGCGCGGCTGCCGCACACCACACCCACCGGCAACCCGCCGCCAAGCGTCTTGCCGTAGGTGACGAGGTCGGCCTTCACGCCGAAGTACGCTTGAGCGCCGCCCGGTGCCAGGCGAAAACCCACGAACACCTCGTCGAAGATCAGCACGATGCCGCGTGCCGTGCACACCTCGCGCAGCTTCTTGAGCCAGGCCGTGTACGCCTCGCGGTCGTAGCTCGCGCGGCGACTGCCGTCGATCAGCGCGGAGTCGCCCGGCGCATTCGCATTGGGATGCAGGGCCTGCAGCGGGTTGACGAGCACGCAGGCGATGTCGCGCCGCGTGGCCAGCACTTTCAGTGAGCGCTCCGCCATGTCCTGCAGTGTGAAGGTCTCACGCGGCGGCAGCGGGTTGCCGGGACCGGGCTGCACGTCCTCCCACCAGCCGTGATACGCGCCGGCAAAGCGCACCAGACGCTTCCTCTTGGTGTGATACCGCGCCAGTCGCACGGCCTGCATGACGGCCTCGGTGCCGGACATGTGGAAGCTCACCTCCTCATGGCCCGAGATGGCCTTCAGCCGCGACAGCACATCCAGCACGCAGGGGTGGTAGGCACCGAGCACCGGGCCCAGTTCGCGCGCCGTGGCCACGGCCTCGTCGATGYAGGCCTTATAGGCGTCATAGCCCAGCACGTTGACGCCGTAGGAGCCCGTCAGGTCGTAGAACCGGTTGCCGTCCAGGTCCTCCACCTGCACGCCGGAGCTGGCCTGCAGGAAGGCGCCCACCTTCAGACGCTCGCGCAGCACCGGGCTGAACTGGAAGGGCACGCGGTAGCGGCCCGTGAAGCGCAGATCAGAAATGGTGTCGCGCGCCTGTTCGGTGGCCGCGAGCGTCTTCGCGAAGCGGCTGTCGAACTCGGCGCCCAGGCGCTGCAGTGCGGCACGCCGTTGGGCAGCAACTTCCGTCGGTGCGCCGTCAGCGGCGAAAAACTGCGCCTCGTCGTAGGCATAGCCCGGCACCCAGCGCGCCAAGCGCTTGGCCATGCGCGAGTGCCCGGCCAGTGAGCGGTGCTTGGCCCGCGACAGCTCGATGCGCCGTTTGACCGCCGGCAACAGCGCGAGCACGCCCAGGGCCAGCGCCGAAAGAGTGAGGGTCTCGTCCATCGGCTCAATGCGCCTGCTGGCCCACGTGGTCCATCGGATCGATCAGCTGGCCGCGCAACAGGAACAGGGGCGCCTTCCAGTACAGCATCACGTCGTGAAAGGGGTCGGTGATGATCTTGAAACCCCAGGCCAGGCCCTGCATCAGGTTCTGCGTGACCCACAGCTGCACGACGCGGAACACCAGGCCCGTCACGCCCAGGCAGAACCAGGCCATGCCGACGTCCTCGATAAAGCCCTGCAGGCCTACGGCAGGCTGGATCAAACCGCCCAGCGACGGCGACAGCCACAGCACCAGCGGCAGTGCCACCCAGACCGACATCAGCACGATCTTGCGGCGGATGTTGTAGCCAATCTTGATCTCTTCCTTGTACTCGTCGGTGG
Organism: Roseateles sp. P5_E11; assembly: GCF_054049355.1. Lineage (NCBI taxonomy): Bacteria > Pseudomonadati > Pseudomonadota > Betaproteobacteria > Burkholderiales > Sphaerotilaceae > Roseateles > Roseateles sp. P5_E11. The sequence continues at coordinate 2,635 of NZ_JBFUMO010000177.1, forward strand.
CCTTGTTCACCTCGTCATAGCCACGCGGCTCGAAGAAGAAGTGGCCCGCCTGGCGCGTCGTCATCGATACGCACCAAGCCAGCAGTGCCGACCACGCGGGATTCACGAACAACAGCGCATACGACACCAGGAAGCTCAGCGCGCTGATCAGGTGCAGGCTTTGGTTGATGCGGCTGTGGTGGTAGTAGCGGTGGTCGTCCCAGCGCTGGGTCTTCAGGGTTTGAAAGAACTCGTTCACGTCCCGTCCTCGTGTTTGGGTGGCTAGCGGCGCGATGGTGGGCTGCTTGCGTGAAATCGGCGTGACGGTCCGGTTGTCATCGTGCTGTTGCAAACGCTGCCGACCATGCGCGCATGAAAACCGCAACCGACGCCGACGACATCCTGGTTGACGACTTGCCCGCGCCGCGCCATTCGCGTCGGCTTGCGGTGGTGACGGAGACCTATCCGCCCGAAGTCAACGGCGTCGCCATGTCGATGGCTCGCGTCGTGGACGGTCTGAACCGCCGCAACCACGACGTGCAGCTCATCCGCCCGCGCCAGCCAGCCCGGATGGGCATGCAGCCCACCGGCAAGCCCGAGATCGACGAAGTCCTGACCAAGGGCCTGCCCGTGCCGCTGTATCCCAACCTGCGCATGGGCGTGCCCAGCAAGCGCAGCCTCGTGAAGCTGTGGTCGCTGCGCCGTCCCGACGTCGTTCACATCGCGACCGAAGGGCCGCTGGGTTGGTCGGCACTCCAGGCGGCCCAGCACCTGTCGCTGCCCGTCACGTCCGACTACCGCACCAACTTCCATGCCTACGGCAAGCACTACCGCCTGGGCCTGCTGTCCAAGCCCATCATGGGCTATCTGCGCAAATTCCATAACCGCTGCGACGCAACCATGGTGCCCACCGAGGCCATGCGCGTGCTGCTGGCCGAACGCGGTTTCGAGCGGCTGTCGGTGGTGGGCCGTGGTGTCGATACGCAGCGCTTCGATCCGGCGCGACGCAACGCTGCGATGCGCGCAAGCTGGGGCGCCGCGTCTGACGACCTGGTCATGGGTTACGTCGGCCGCCTGGCCCCCGAGAAGAACCTTGGCGTCGTGCTGGCCGCTTTTGAAGCTGTGAAGCGGCTGCAACCGCGTGCCCGCCTCGTCTTCGTCGGCGACGGGCCGATGCGTGCCGAGCTGGCGGCGCGTGTTCCCGACGCCGTGTTTGCAGGACAGCGCGGTGGCGACGATCTGGCGGCGCATTACGCCGGACTGGACCTCTTCCTGTTTGCAAGCCTGACCGAGACCTTCGGCAATGTGACGACCGAGGCCATGGCCAGCGGCTGCGCCGTCATCGCCTTCGAGAGTGCGGCTGCGGGCGAACTGATCCGTAGCGGCGTGAACGGCTGGCTGGCCGGTCCGGGCAAGGAAGACGCCTTCGTCGCGGCGGCGGGCGTTGCCGCCATGGACGCCAACGCCCGCCGGGTGGTGGCCGAGGCGGCGCGAGCCACGGCAAGGCGATTGGATTGGGCCGATATCACGGCGCGTTTCGAATCGGTGCTGGAAGGCGCCATCGCGCGCGGCGAGCCGGTGTTCCGACTGACGGGTTTGCAGGCCGTGGCCTGACGCGAGGCGCCTCTAGGCGCGGCTGCGGGTGTCCACCCAGATCAGCGCTGCAATCGCGCCCGCAACCAGCACGCCCAGCCCGCTGAGCGTCACCGCGATCGGCACACCCGCGGCTTCGCAGCCGGCATAGGTCGCCAGCATCGCCAGCACGCTCAGGTTTTCATTGAAGCCCTGCACGGCGATGGACCGCCCCGCGCTCAGCAGCGTCGCGCCGCGGTGCTGCAGCAGCGCGTTCAGGGGCACGACCATCGCGCCACCCACGGCGCCGACCAGAGCGAGCACGACCGCGGCCGTTGCCACCTCGCTGACCTCGGCCACCACTGGCATCAGCAGGCCCAGTGCGATGCCGGCCCAAAGCCCATGCCGCGCCTGGTGCAACGCCAGCCAGCGCCCTGCCGCCGCCGCGCCGCCGATGACGCCCACCGCCACCGCCGCCTGCAGATAGGCTGCCTGGCTCAAGGGCAGCGCGAGTGCCTCGCCAGCCCATCTCAACACCGCGAACTGCAKCGTCGCCCCGACGCCCCAGAACAGCGTCGTCGCGGCCAATGACAGCCCACCCTCGCGGTCGCGCCAGAGTGTGCGGTTGGCAGTGCGGAATTCGCGCAGCAGCGTCGCCGGATCGTGAGCCACGCTGCGCTGCCGGCGTCCGCTGTCTGCGATGCCGGCGTTCAACAGGCTGGACACGGCGTAGATGACCAGCAGCGCCGCCAGCGATCCCGTCAGCTTGTCGGCCGGCAGGTTCAGCCCATCGCACACGTCCGCCAGCCCCGAAGCCAGCCACAGCGGGCTCACCAGCGCGCCGCCCAGCACGGCGCCCAGCAGCGCTGCGGACACGACGCTGATCTCGATCCAGCCATTTGCCTTCACGAGCGCCTCGGGCGCCGCCATCTCGGTGATCAGGCCGTACTTGGCCGGCGCATAGGCCGCAGCGCCCAGGCCGACCACCGCCAGCGCCGCCACCGGGTGCAGGCCGAGGGCCAGCAGCGCCAGGCCGAGCATCTTCACGAGGTTCATCGCGGCCATCACGCGGCCCTTGGCGAAGGCGTCGGCCAGTGGCCCGACCCAGGGCGCGAGCAGCACATAGGCGGCCATGAAGCCCACCTTCAGCAGTGGCGCCCACCACAGCGGGAAGCCCTGCTGCGCGAGCAGCGCGATGGCGACGATGAGCAGGGCGTTGTCGGCCAGCGCCGAGGCGAACTGCGCGCCGATGACGAGGCCGAAGCCGCGCGGCAGGGCGGGGCGTGCGGCGCAGAGTGAGTGGGTGTCGGAGGAGGTGGCGTGCACGAGTGCCGCACTGTGACAGTGCGGCGTGAAAAGGCGATGACGCGGCCGGATTCCGGGCAGCGAAAGGGGGGACTGCTCTTCAACAGCCGCGCTCGCCCCACGCGCCTCAGCCTCTGATCACCACCTCGAACAGCAGTGCCAGTTGGCTGGCGATCAGCAGCTCCTGGCGCGTCCAGGCCCGCGTCGTGCGGGCATCGACCAGCCACAGGGCGCCGGCCAGCTGCGCACCGTCATACAGGGGCACCTCGATACGCGCCTCGGCGGCGCCTTGCAGGCCGGACAGCTCGGCATGGCAGGGATGCAGGGCCGCATCCGGCAGCGCGAGCGGCGCGCCATGGCGGGTCAGCAGGTCGACGTAGCGCGGCTGCTCAGCGTTGCTCAGTCCGCCTTGGCCGAGCGGCCAACGGATCACGCTGGCCAGCCCGAGGATGCGGATGCTCGCCGCCTTCAGCTCAGCCAATGCCTCGGGCGGCGTTGCCGTGGACAGGCGCTGGCGCTGGCCGCACAGATGCAGCAGCAATTCCTCCGGCGTGACCGGCGTGCCGGCCTCCTCGGCCGGCGGCGCGGCCAACGTCGTGCGAGCGGGCAGGCTGAGGCGCTCGATCTCGGACTGCAGGGCCAGGTGTTGCCAGAGGTGGTCCAGTGCGCCGGGGGCATCGCCCTCCGCCTGCAGCAGCTCGGCCAGTTGCAGGTGGGCCTGGCGTGCCTGCGCACGAGCCTGGATGCGCTGGGCCAGGGCCAGGCCGTGGCGGGTCGAGCGCACGGCGGCGGCGTTGTCGCCGCGGGCCAGGGCGATCTCGGTCCAGGTGCGGCTGGCGGCCGCCTCCAGCCAGGGGTAGCCGTGGCGAGCAGCAATGTCGAGCGCCAGACGGCAGTCGGCCACGGCCCAGTCCATGCGCTGACGGGCCAGCGCTGCGCGGGCAAGATGCCAATGCGCCTCGGCCTCGAAGACGCGGTGGCCGCCGCGCCGCGCCGCGGCCAGGCCATGGCTGAAATGGCGCTCGGCGGCGGGCAGGTCGCCAGTCTCAAAACTGCCGACGCCGATGTTCAGCGCCAGCTTGGCGGCCAGGTAGCTGTCGTCGCCGCCGCCGAGCTTGAGTTGCTCGCCGGCGTCACGCATCTGGCGCAAGCCGCGCGCCCAGTCGGCCTGGGCGTAATGAATCTGTCCGAGGCCAATGCGCGCGGCCACGCCGGCCTGCAAATGACCGCTGACCTCCGCGAGGTCCAGCGCCCGCGACCATTGCTCACTGGCGAGCTGATACTCGCCCTGCTGGTAGGCAATACGCCCGAGCGCTTCGCAAACCCGCGCGGCCTGCACCGGGAAATGTCCGGCGGCTGCCAGCGCACCGGCTTGTTCAAGGGCCGGCAGCAATTCCAGTGCACGTCCGCGCGGCTCCAGCAGACCGAAGCGCGCGTAGAGTGCATCCACACCGACAGCGGTGTCGCCGGCCGTGAAAGCGTTTACGGCGAGCGATTCGAGCAGCCTGTCGGCCGCTCGCGGATGGCGGTGCGCGACGCGGCCAATGCGGCCCAGCAGATCGCCCAGGGCCTCGCTGGCGGCAGGATGAAGAATGAACACGGCGGCCGTTTCGGGTTGGTTTCTCACTGGTATTCTTGTCGATTCCGAGGGCGGGTGCGGCCTGACTGGGGCCAATCCGTAGCCTGCTTGAGTGGCCATAGACCAGTTTAAAACCAATTGACGGCCCCTGCCGTTGGTATTAGAGTGGTATCGACTGAATCATGTCGATCATGCCCCTCGTTCTCAATCCTTCACTTTTGACCTCCCGCGACTCTGGCCGCCCTGCGCGCTACCGGGTCGGCATCGATGGGGGCGGTACCAGCACCCGCGCCATCGTGGCCGACGTCGAGGGCCGGATTCTCGGCCGCGGTGAGGCCGGCGCTTCGGCCCTCGGCCAGGGCGCCGAGCAGGCCTGGCGCCCCATCGGCGAGGCCATTGCCGCAGCCGGCGTGCCGGGGCTGGCCTTGAAGGATTGCGCCCTCGGCCTGGGCCTGTCCGGCACCGGAGTGCCGGCGCAATTGCAGGCCTTTGTTGCGGCCAACCCCGGCGTGGCTCGCTTCAGTTTGGTCACCGACGGCCTCGTCGCCCTGCTGGGCGCCCATGGCGGCCAGCCCGGTGCACTGTTGATTTCAGGCACCGGCTCGGTTGCAGAGGCCTTGCTGCCCGACGGCAGCCGCCGCATGGTGGGCGGCTGGGGCTGGCAAATCGGCGATGAGGGCAGTGGAGCGTGGCTCGGCCAACAGGCCATGAAGCTTGCTCAAGCCGCCTACGACAGCCGCGTCCCGGCCGGTCCGCTGGTGCTGGCCGTCTGGCGCCAGACCGGCGCGACGCGCGAAGAAATGCTGGGCTTCTGTGCCCAAGCCGGGCAGAGGGGCTATGCCAGCTTGGCGCCCCTGGTCTTCGAGCACGAAGAAAACGACCCTGCCGCCAGCGTGCTGCTGGCGCAGGCGGCGGGTGCGCTCGACGCCCTCGCTGCCGCCCTCCATCCCACCCTGCCGCTGGCCCTGGCCGGCAGCATCGCGCTGCGCTTGGGCGCGCGCCTCAGCCCGGCCTTGCAGTCTCGCCGTGTCGAATCTCAGGGCGAGCCGGTCATCGGCGCGCTCTGGTTGATTCAACAACAAGAAATGAACCACGCATGAGCGCCGTCTTCAATTTCAAGCCTGATCCCAATGCGGCGTCGCCGCTCTACATGCAGCTCGCGCAGAGCCTGGCGACGGCCATCCGCGAGGGGGTCTTCCACGCCGACGAGGCCCTGCCCAGCGAGCGCGTGCTGGCCGAGCAGCTCGAGCTGTCGCGTGTCACCGCGCGCAAGGCCATCGACCGTCTCGTCGAGCAGGGGCTGATCATCCGCAAGCGCGGCTCGGGCAACTACATCGCGCCCAAGCTGGAGCAGCCGCTGACGCGCCTGACCAGCTTCTCGGAAGAACTGCACCAGCGAGGCTTCGTGCCCAGCTCGCGCTGGCTGCTGCGCGGCTTCACGCCGGCGGCACCCGACGAGCAGCTGTCGCTGGAGCTGAAGAGCGGTGAGCGCGTCGCCCGCCTGGAGCGCCTGCGCCTGGCCGACTCGGTCGTCATGGCCTACGAAGTCTCGGTGCTGCCGCAGACCGTGCTGCCCGACCCGCAAAAGGTCGAGGCCTCGCTCTACACCCACCTCGGCGACCGCGCGCCGGTGCGCGCGCTGCAGCACATCCGCGCGCTGAATGCCGACGCCAAGCTCGCCGGTCTGCTGGAGGTGCCGTTAGGTGCGGCCGTCCTCTTCATCACGCGGGTCGGCTATCTGTCCTCGGGCCAGGCCGTCGAGCTGACGCATTCCTATTGCCGAAGCGACTACTACGACTTCGTGGCCGAGATGCGCAGGGACTGATGAAACTTCGACTCGAAGGCGACATCGTCACGCCCCAGGGCGTGATCACCGGCCACCTGGACATCGCCCACGGCCGCATCGCGGCCGTCAGCGGCACGCCCATCGATGTCTCGCGCGCCGGCGAGGGCGGCCGGTCCATCCTGTTGCCCGGCTTCATCGACACCCATGTGCATGGCGGCGGTGGCCGCGACACGATGGAGGGCGGCGACGCCATCGCGACGATTGCGCGCCGCCACGCCCGCCACGGCACGACGGCGCTGCTGGCCACGACGATGACGGCGCCGGTCGGCGAGATCGAGGCCGCGCTGAAGGCGCTGGGCCCGGTCTGCCGCCAGCGCGGCCGCCAGTCGGCCCGCGTGCTCGGCGTGCATCTCGAAGGCCCGTACATCAGCCCTGATCGACTCGGTGCCCAGCCTGCGCATGCCATCCCCGCGACGCTGGAAGAGGTGCAGCGGCTCAACGAATTCGCGCCCATCAAGGTGCTGACCATCGCGCCCGAGATGGTCGGCCACCTGGCGCTGATCGGCCCGCTACGCGACGCCGGCATCCGTGTGCAGATCGGCCACAGCAATGGCGGCTATGACGACGGCGTGGCGGCCCTCCAGGCCGGCGCCGCGGGCTTCACCCACCTCTTCAACGCGATGACCGGCCTGCACCACCGCGAGCCCGGCATGGTCGGCGCGGCGCTCGCCCACGGCGAACACGCCGAGCTCATCCCCGACCTCATGCATGTGCACCCCGGCGCCATCCGCGTCGCGCTGCGCTGCATCCCCGGCCTGTTCTGCGTGACCGACTCGACCGCCGCAGCCGGCATGCCCGACGGCGAATACCGCCTCGGCGAATACACGGTGCAGAAATGCCTGGGCGGTGTGCGCCTGGCCGACGGCACGCTGGCCGGCAGCGCCCTGACGATGGACCAGGCGCTGCGCAACCTCGTGCAGACCGTGGGCCTGACCTTGCCCGAAGCGTCGCGGCGTGTGTCGACCGCGGCCGCCGAATACCTGGGCCTGACAGACCGCGGGCGCCTTGAGGCTGGCGCCTGGGCCGATGTGGTCGTGATGGATGCCGCACTGAATCTGCGGCGCGTGTTTGTAGAAGGTGAAGAGATCGATGTCGTCGTTGATGCTTGAAGAGGCGCTGAGCGCGCCGGACGTGGTGGCCCGCCAACTGGCAGCGGACCCGCTGAGCTATACCCGCCTGGGCCAGGCGCTGCAGGAGCAGCCGCCCAGCAGCGTGCTGACGATTGCGCGCGGCAGCTCCGACCATGCGGCTCACTACCTGGCCTACCTCGTCATGGCGCGCCTGGGCCGGCTGGTCACCTCGCTGCCGATGTCGCTGATCACGCTCTACCAGAGCCGCATCCACTGCCAGGGCCTGCTGTCGATGGCCTTCTCGCAGTCCGGCCAGAGCCCCGACCTGATCGCGCCGACGAAGTTCTTCCGCGAAGGAGGTGCGCGCACGGTGGCCTTCGTCAACGCCAGCGGCTCGCCGCTCGCGGCCGCGGCGGAACACGTGTTCGAGCTGCACGCCGGCCCCGAGAAGAGCGTGGCCGCTACGA
>NZ_JBFUMO010000178.1:0-10370 GCF_054049355.1 Roseateles sp. P5_E11
CGTGTGGGACGGCAAGGCCTTCCAGCCGCGCCTGATCCTGCCGCTGTCGCTGAGCTGGGACCACCGCGTCATCGACGGCGCCGCGGCTGCTCGCTTCAACGTCTACTTTGCTTCGCTGCTCTCCGACTTCCGTCGGATCGCGCTCTAAGTCGGGAGCTGAACACATGGCAATCGTGGAAGTTCAAGTTCCGGACATTGGCGACTTCGACGAAGTCGGCGTCATCGAGGTGCTGGTCAAGGCCGGCGACACCGTCAAGGTCGAGCAAAGCCTCATCACCGTCGAGAGCGACAAGGCGTCGATGGAGATCCCGTCATCCGCCGCTGGCGTGGTGAGGGAGCTGCGCGTCAAGATCGGCGACAAGGTCAAGAAGGGTTCGGTCGTGCTGACGCTGGACTCGGCTGAAGCCGCTGCGCCCGCGCCGGTTGCGGCCGCTGCAGCGCCTGCACCGGCACCCGTGGCCGCCGCACCCGCGCCGACTGCTGCGACCTACTCGGGCAGCGCCGACCAGGCCTTCGACCTCGTCGTCCTCGGCGGCGGCCCTGGTGGTTACTCGGCCGCTTTCCGCGCCGCCGACCTCGGCTTGAAGGTTGCTCTCGTCGAACGTTACGCAACGCTCGGCGGCGTCTGCCTGAACGTCGGCTGCATCCCGTCCAAGGCGCTGCTGCACGTCGCGGCGGTCATGGACGAGGTCAGCCACATGGCCGACCTTGGCGTGGCCTTCGGTGAGCCGGAAGTCGACATCGACAAGCTCCGCGCCCACAAGAACAAGGTGACAGGCAAGCTGACCGGCGGTCTCGCGGCGATGGCCAAGATGCGCAAGGTAACCGTGCTGCGCGGCGTCGGCTCGCTGATCGACGCGCAACATCTCAAGGTCGAAGCGACCGAAGGCGCCGTGGGCCAGGCCAAGACCGGCGCGGCCCAGACCGTGGCCTTCAAGCGCCTCATCATCGCGGCCGGTTCGCAGGCTGTGCGCCTGCCTTTCCTGCCTGACGACCCGCGCATCGTCGACTCGACCGGCGCGCTGGRGATGCAGGTCGAGGCCGAGAAGATGCTCATCGTCGGCGGCGGCATCATCGGCCTGGAAATGGGCACGGTGTACTCCACGCTGGGCTCGCGCCTGGACGTCGTCGAAATGCTGCCCACGCTGATGACCGGCGCCGACCGCGACCTCGTCAAGGTCTGGCAGAAGTTCAACGCGCACCGCTTCGACAACATCATGTTGAACACGAAGACGGTCGGTGCCGAGGCCAAGCCCGATGGCATCTGGGTCACCTTCGAAGGCGAGGGCGCGCCGAAGGAGCCGCAGCGCTACGACCTGGTATTGYAGGCCGTGGGCCGCACGCCCAACGGCAAGAAGATCGGCGCCGAGAACGCGGGCGTCATCGTCGGTGACCGCGGTTTCATCCCGGTCGACGTGCAGATGCGCACCAACGTCCCGAGCGTCTTCGCCATCGGCGACATCGTCGGCCAGCCCATGCTGGCCCACAAGGCGGTGCACGAAGGCCACGTGGCGGCGGAAGTCATCGCTGGCGAACTGCTGGGTGACGAGAAGCTCAAGAAGAGCCAGTTCGACGCCCGCGTGATCCCGAGCGTGGCCTACACCGACCCCGAGGTGGCCTGGGTGGGCATCACCGAGGACGAGGCGAAAGCCAAGGGCATCAAGGTCACCAAGGGGCTGTTCCCGTGGACGGCCTCGGGCCGCGCCATCGCCAATGGCCGCGACGAAGGCTTCACCAAGCTGCTCTTCGACGAGGAAAGCCACCGCATCATCGGCGGCGGCATCGTCGGCACGCATGCCGGCGACATGATCGGCGAGATCGCGCTGGCCATCGAGATGGGCGCGGACGCGGTGGACATCGGCAAGACCATCCACCCGCACCCGACGCTGGGCGAGAGCCTGGGCATGGCTGCGGAAGTGGCGCACGGCTCCTGCACGGACGTGCCGCCGGTGCGCAAGAAGTAAGCAGCGATGCGTCGTCTGTTGCTGGGGGCGGCGTTGCTGCTGGCGCTCTCGGCACAGGCCGAGGAACGTTCGCTGCGGGTCGCGCCGCAGGCCACCGATGCGCGGCTCAAGGCCGATGAGCCGCCGCATTGGGTGGTCTACGACCCGGCGGTGACCGAGCCCCTGCTTGTCTGGTTGCCGGGTACCAACGGTCATCCCGCCAGCGGGCCGAAGGGCCTTTTCCAGGCGGTGCGATCCGCCGGCTTCCGGTTGGTCGGCCTGTCCTATCTGGACGATGTGGCCGTATCGCAGGTCTGCAAGGGACCGCGGCTGCAGGCCCATCCGACCTGCGCCGCGGCCTTCCGCCAACAACGCGTCTGGGGCGACGCGACCGCGGCGCCCATTGACGACCGGCCCGAGGATGCCATCGTGCCGCGGCTCACCCGGCTGCTGCGCCATCTGGCCGAGCAGGATCCGGCGGGCCAATGGGCCGGCTACGTTGATGGCGATGAGCCACGCTGGAGCCGCATCGTGCTGGCTGGCCAGTCCCAAGGCGGCGGCATGGCCGCCTTCATCGCCAAGACGCGCTCGGTGGCCGGCGTGCTGGACTTCTCCGGCGGCTGGGACCGCGAGGCCGGCGGCGAACTGGCCCGCTGGTATCGCCGTGCCAGCGTCACGCCGCCCGAACGCTGGCATGCGACCTACCACGTGCAGGAGACGGCCGCCGACCTGCTGGCGCAAAGCTATCGCCTGTTGGGGATCCCGCCGGCCCAGGTTCATGCGTTGGACCTGCCGTTGCGCCCGGGCGGCCAGCCGCATGGCGAAGGCATTGCCAACGCGGCCTATGCGCCGCTGTGGCAGCAGATGCTGAGGGCGGTGAGACCCGAGCCCTAGCGCGCGGCCTCCCGCACCAGCTCTTCATGCCGCCGCATCGCGGCGGCCAGTTGATGGCCGCCGTAGCGGGACAGGCCGGCGTAGGCGTCGGCCCGCGCATCGGCTGGGTCGCCCTGGCCCAGCTTGAACTGGGCGCGGGTCTCCAGGATGCGGGCACTGAAGGGCACGATGTACTGCGCCAGTTGCTCCAGCCGCGGCCCCATCTCGGCCGGCCGCCAAGCATTGGGGTAGGGTGCTTCGACATGGGCGCTCAGCAGCTCCAGCGCACGCAGCAGCTGTTCCGGGCTGTCCTCGATGCTGACGTCCAGTTCGAACTGGACGAACTCGTAGTTCCAGGTCGGTGCGTAGCGGCGGTTGCTCATCCAGCTGCTGGCGATATAGCCCTGCGCACCGGTGAAGGTGGCCAGGGCGCGCGGTTGGCGCTGCAGCAGGGCGAACTGCGGGTTGCGACGCGACAGATGGCCGATCAGCCGTGCTTCGCCGCTGGCCGCATCGCGCTCCAGGATCAACGGCAGCGGCGTGGCCAGCATCCGGCCCTCGTCGGCGCTGACGAGKGTGGCCAGCGGGAAGTCGGCCACCACGCGGTCGATCTCGCCACGGTTGGCGGGCTGGAAGGGAAGCTGTTCGTACATCGACATGGCGTGGTTTCTTGTTGTGCTGGGAAGGCCTGCAGTCTAGGAACGCGCTGAGCCTCCTACGTGTGCGAATTTGCAATTTGTCATTGCAAAATTGCTGGTCATGACAGCGCCCATCATCAACGACCTGAACTGGGACGACCTGCGCCTGCTGCAACTGATCGCCCAGCATGGCGGCCTGGCCAAGGCGGCCGGCGCGGGCGGCTTGAGCCATGCGACGCTGTTCCGGCGGCTGCGGGCGTTGGAGCAGAAGCTGGACCTGCGGCTGTTCGAGCGCCTGCGTGGTGGCTATGTGGCCACGCGCGCCGGGGCCGAGCTGGTCGAGTTGTCGCGCCGCATGGGACGTGAGCTGCATGTCGTGACCGAGAGCCTGCGTGGGCGGCAGGCCTGGCCTGGCGGCCTGCTGAGGTTCAGCGCGGCCGATACCTGGATGCAGGCCCTGCTGCCGCCGCTGCTGGCCAGCTACCAGACCCGGCATCAGGTCCAGCTGCAGGTGCGCAGCGGCAACGCGCTGCTGGACGTGCAGCAGGGCGAAACCGATGTCGCGCTGCGCTCCGGCGGGCCACCGCCGGAGTCGCTGGTGGGGCGCCGCCTGGCGCGTGTCGAGGCGACGGTCTATGCGTCCCGCAAGCTGGGCGGCGTCAGCGCGGAGACCCTGGACCTGCAACCCTGGGTGGGTGTCGACGAGGACCTGGCCCACCTGGCATCGGCCCGCTGGCTGGAGGGCCAGGGCCTGGGCCGCCAGGTGGCGGTGCGCACCAACAGCCTGACTCATGTTCGCCAACTCGTGCGTGCGGGCATGGGCCTGGGCGCCTTGCCCTGCTATCTCGGCGATGCCGACCCCGAGCTGCGTCGCGTGTTCGATCCGCCGCGCGACTGGCGCAGCGAGCTGTGGCTGCTGACCCGCGTGGAGCTGCGCCAGGTGCCCCGCGTCAAGAAGCTGTTCGAGCATCTGTACGAAGGTACGCGAGCGCTGCTGCCGCTGATCGAAGGGCGCAGCCCGCAGCCGGACACGCCTGAGCAGGAAGCGGAGATCCTGAAGCGCTGGAAGGCGGCCAAGGCCGGCTAGATGTTGGACGGATACATCGCCGGGCAGTTCGCCGTGCCGAAGCGGTCCACCGGGATCCGAAAGCGCATGCCCACGCGCAGCTGCTTCCAGCGCTCGGCGTCGACGCGGCAGACCCAGGCATGGTCCTCGCGGTCGCGCAGCTCGATCTCGAAATAGGCTTCGCGCTTGCTCAGGCGCTCGCTGCCGGGCTGGCCGGGTGGCGCCATGCGCAGCGGCGGGCGCGGCCAGTCGGGGCGCTCGCCGGGGCCGCCCTCGTTCTTGACGATCCAGCTGCGGCGCCAGGCCAGGACGTTGTAGCGGCAATGCTCGCCCGGCTCGGCGCGCTTGCCGGTGGGATCGGCGATGGTGCGGCGGCTGATGTCGAAAGCGCCCTCGGGAAGCTCGTCGCACCAGTCCGAGCCGGACTCGGAACGCAGCCGCTCGACGATGATCTCCATGCGCCAGCTGCGTTTGGTCAACTCGACGGCGACGCCGGACGGGCCGAACGCCCACCAGCCGACGATAGCCAGTGCCGCCACCACCATGGCGACCAGCACGATGACACGCAGGCGCGGGAACCTAAGCCGCATCGAACTGCGCGCTAATGGCCTCTTCCCACTGGGCCAGCTCTTCCCAGTCGATGTGCAGCCAGGCCATCGCAGCCTGGTGGTGGCCGGCCCAGTCGGCGTCCTCGGGCAGGCCTTCGTGGCGGCGCATCAGATGCTCGGCGATCAGGCCGGCGGCGATCAGCGTGTGGATCTCAGGCTCAATGCCGTCGTGGCCGAGGGCCGCGAAGTCGTGGTGCAGGCGGATGGCCGACATCAGCGGCGCCGGCAGGTTCCAAACGCGCACGACCAGCGCGCCGACGACGGCATGGTCGGTCTTGTGGTTGGCGTTTTCCGTGGCGATATAGGGGCGGTCGATGCGAGCGCCGGCCTCCACCATGGTGGCTGCATAGCCGCGCACGCTCTGCATCAGCACCGGCATGCCAACGTGCAGGAAGAGACCAAAGCTGTGCGCCAGGTCAGGCGACAGGCCTGGCAGCTGCTGGGCAATGATGGCCATCGCGATCGCGCGCTTGGTGCTGCGCTCCCAGAAGCGCGCCAGCTGTGGCGCGTTGACGGGGATGGCGTGCCGGGCCAGGAAGCCCGTCATGACGGCCACGCTCTCGCGCAGGCCGATGCGCGTCATGGCCTGGCCGACGGTGGTGCAGGGCAGGCCCACGGGCTTGAACAGCGGGCCGTTGGCGATGCGCAGCAGCGTTGCGGCCATGGCCACGTCGCTGGAGGCGATGCGCGAGACCAGGTTGAGGTCGGGTTCCGGCTGGTTCATGGCCTGCTGCAACTGCGCCAGCAACTCGGGGCAGGGCGGGATCTGGRTCTGCTGCAGGGGGCCACGGCGGCGCGACTGGTCGATGTCGTCGCGGATCTGCTGCGCACGAGTACGCAGGTCGTGGGAAGGTGCCGGGTTCTGCATCATCCAAAAATCTTATGGCGCTTCGGACATGTGCCGGCCGGGTACAGTGAATTCAACTGCAGCCCGCCGTCAATCTTGCCCACTTCCCCGCCTCGCGTCGCTTTCGCCCTTCGTCGGCATCGGTGGTGGTTGGCCGTCCTGGTGGCCGGGCCGGTGCTGGCGCTGGCGGCTTATGACGCGGCGCGTGTGCTGGAAGCTGCCGCCGCCCGCGGTCCCCGCGTCGTCGAGCAGGCCCAGGCCCTGGTGCAGCAGATCGAGCGCAGCGGCGTGAGCGAGGAGCTGCAGCGGCTCAAGGACATCAACGATTTCTTCAACCGCCGCCTGGCCTTCAAGGACGACGCCGTCACCTGGAACCTGCCGGACTACTGGGCCTCGCCGCTGGAAAGCCTGGAAAAGCGCGCCGGCGACTGCGAGGACTACGCCATCGCCAAATACTTCGGCCTGGCGGCCACGGGCGTGCCGACGGCCAAGTTGAGGATGGTCTATGTGCGGGCGCGGCTGCAGGGCCAGTCGCTCGCCCACATGGTGCTGGCCTACTATGCCCAGCCGGGCGCCGAGCCGCTGATCCTGGACAACCTGCGGCCCGAGGTGCTGCCCGCGTCGCAACGCACCGACCTGACGCCGGTGTTCAGCTTCAACACCGAGGGCCTGTGGCAGGGCGTGGGCCAGGTGACGGCGGGTGACCCGCTGGCGCGCCTGTCGCTGTGGCGCGAGCTGGTGGCCAAAGTGAGAGCGGAGGGATTCTTGTGAACGGGAGTGAGACATGTCGTTGATGCGGCAGATCGCCTGGCTGGTGCTTGGCGTGGTGCTGGCCGCGCTGGTGGGCGCGGTCGGCCTGTCCATGGTCTCCGCGCGGCAGTTGATGCACACCCAACTGGAGCTGAAGAACGCCGACAACGCCCAAGCCCTGGCCCTCGCCCTGTCGCAGCAGCAGGGCGACCGTGAGCTCATCAAGTTGCTGGTGTCGGCCCAGTTCGATACCGGCGCCTACGAATTCGTGCGCTGGCGTGGCGCCAATGGTGAGACCTTGTTCGAGCGTGCCGAGGCGCCGCGCCCGGGCCAGGCGCCGGCCTGGTTCCGCGCCATGCTGCCCATCGAAGCCGCGTCCGGTGTGGCCCAGCTGTCCAACGGTTGGAACGCCATCGGTGCGGTCGAACTGAAGAGCCATTCCAGCTACGCCCATGACGCGTTGTGGCTGACCTCGCGGCGCCTGCTGGCCTGGCTGCTCATCGTCGGCATCGTCGCGGCCGTGCTGGCCTGGGCGGGCCTGAGGCGCATCCGCCGCCCGCTGGACGCCGCCGTGGCCCAGGCCGAGGGCGTGCTTGCCGGCAGCTATGGCCAGGTCGTCGAGCCGCGCGTGCCGGAACTGCAGCGCCTCACCCGCGCCATGAACGCGATGGTGCAGCGCGTGCGCGACCTCTTCGAGGCCCAGGCCGGCCAGCTGCTGGTGCTGCGCGAGCAGGTGCACCACGACCCGCTGACCGGCGTCTCCACCCGCAAGCATTTCCTGGCCGAGCTGGATGCGGCCCTGCGCCGCGACGACGGCCCGGCGGTGGCTGGCCTGGTGCTGGTACGCCTGCGTGACCTGTCCGGCCTGAATGCCCGCCTGGGCCGGGGCGCTGTCGACGATGTATTGCTGACCGTCGTCTCGGCCCTGCAGGCTTATCCCGAGTCGGTGGCCGGTTGCCGCGTCGGCCGCCTGAACGGCGGCGACTTTGCGCTGTGGCTGCCGGCCGAGGGCGTGGCCGCCGAGACGGCCCATGCGCTGGCCGATGCGCTGCGTGCCAGCCTGCCGGCCTTCGGGCCCGGTGTGCAGGTGGCGCTCGGCGCCGTCGAGCTGCCACGCGAGCGGCCGAGCAACGTCTGGCTGGGCGAGGCCGATGCCGCGTTGGCCCGGGCCGAGCACCAGAGCGAGGCGCGTGGTGGCTTTGTCGTCGAAATCGTGGCCGACCCCGGCATTGGCCGCGAGCAGGGCGAGGGCCTGTGGCGTGCCCAGCTGCAGGAGGCCGTCAGCCAGCAGCGTGGCCGCCTGGTCGAGTTCCCGGTGCGTGACCGCGCCGGCCGCGTGCTGCATCTGGAGTGCCCGCTGCAGCTGCGCCTCGATGAAGATTTCCAGCCTGCCACGGCCTGGCTGCCGCTGGCCGTGCGGGCGCGCATGACGGCGCATGTCGACCTGCTCGCCGTCGGTCTGGCCCTGCAGGCCATCGCTGCTGATGGCAAGGYGCGCTGCATCAATGTGGCGCCGGTGTCGCTGGCCGACGCGGCCTTCCTGCCGCAACTGCGCGAGCTGCTGGCGCAATGGCCGCAGCCGGCGCGCTCGTTGTTGCTGGACCTGGCCGAGGCTGCCGCAACCGAGCATTTCGAGCGTCTGCTGGAGTTCGGCCGCCAGCTGCGGCCACTTGGGGTCAAGTTGGGCCTGGAGCATGCCGGCGCTGGGCTGGCGCAGGTCGAGAAGCTCTACCAAGCTGGGCTGGACTACGTGAAGCTGGACGCTTCGGTGCTGCTCGGCGTGGCCGGGGAAGCGGGGCGTGCGGCGTTTGTGCGGGGCATGGTGATCATGCTGCGCAGCCTGGCTTTGAAGGTGTACGGCGAAGGCGTGGTCGATGAGATGGATGCGCAAGCGCTGTGGGATTGCGAGCTCGACGGCCTCACGGGGCCTTGGGTGACGACCAGCCAGCGTGCCGGCTGACGATGTGCGCGCCCAGGCTGGGCCAGGGCCTGCACCTGCGCGGCGCCCAGCGCGCTGCCGTAGATGCGGGAATCCTGCAGCCAGCCGTTGAAGTGCGGGTCCTGGCCGTACTGCGTGCGGCCGAGCCATTTCTGTATCGCGCGGCCGCCAGCGTCACGTGGCCGACTCCCGGCAAGCAGGCAGCCGCCCAATGCCGTGCCGAGGTTCGCCAGGCGAAAACCTGCGAGCAGAGTGACAGGATCGCCAATGCGCAGCATCAACAGATCTCGTGCTTGATGGGGGGTGTTGCGGCGAGAAATGACTGATCCGTGGCATTGTTTGCACCTCATAGCTGTCAAATAAATCAGATATCAGGTCTCTCGGGTAACTTTCGGCATCGCCTTGGCCAACCCGAAGAGCCACCATGAACGTCTCCTCTTTGACCGTCCGCGCAAGACTCATCCTCGCCTTCGGTGCCGTGGTGGCGCTGCTGCTGCTGATCGCGGGGCTCGCCTGGCGGGCTCTCCAAACCGAGGCGGAGGCCTTCGAGGGCTACGTCACAGGCATTGACGCGCGCATGCGCGTCGCCAACGCGGTACGGCTGGCCGTGGACGAGCGCGCCATCGCAGCGCGCAACCTTGTGCTGGTCACGCAGCCGCAGGATCTGGATGTCGAGAGGGCCCGGGTGGAAAAGGCGCACGCCACGGCCTCCGAGCAACTCGGCCGGCTCCAACACATGGCCGAGGCCGCCGACGTGTCGGCCAAGGCGAAGGCGCTGATCGCCGACATCGTCCGCGTCGAGCAGAAATACGCGCCGGTGGCCCTGGGCATCGTCAAGCTGGCGCTGGAGCAAAAGCGCGACGAGGCCGTGCTGCGCATGAACGAGCAGTGCCGTCCCCTGCTGGCCGAACTGGTGCAGGCGTCGAGCGCCTATTCGGACTACACCGCGCAGCGCGCCGAAGAGCTGATTGAACAGGCGCAAGCGCGGGTCAGCAGCCAGCGCAACGGCTTCCTGGCTGTCGTCACCTGCGCCCTGGTGCTTGCCGCCGTCAGTGGCGCCCTCATCGTGCGCAGCCTGTCACGGGCACTCGGGGCCGAGCCGGCGGAATTGAGCGCGGCCGCGACCAAGGTTGCCGACGGCGACCTGAGCCCCGTGGCCGGTAGCGAGCGCGCACCGGTCGGCAGCGTACTGGCATCGCTGGGGGCCATGCGCGACAGCCTGGCCGGCATCGTGCAGCAAGTGCGCGAGGCGTCGGAGTCCATCGCCACCGGCTCAACGCAGATCGCGTCGGGCAACGCCAACCTGAGCCAGCGTACCGAAGAGCAGGCCAGTGCCCTGCAGCAGACGGCGGCCACGATGGAGGAACTGGGTACCACCGTGCGCCATAACGCCGACCATGCCGAACAGGCCAGCGAACTGGCCAAGACGGCGACGGGCGTCGCGGCCCGGGGCGGCGCCGTGGTGAGCGACGTCATCGCCACCATGCGCGACATCGATGCCGGCTCCCGAAAGATGGCCGACATCATTGGCACCATCGATGGCATCGCCTTCCAGACCAACATCCTCGCGCTGAACGCGGCCGTGGAAGCCGCCCGCGCCGGGGAGCAGGGCCGGGGCTTTGCCGTGGTGGCCGGAGAAGTGCGCACGCTGGCGCAGCGCAGCGCGGTCGCGGCCAAGGAAATCAAGGGCCTCATCGACTCCAGCG
>NZ_JBFUMO010000179.1:0-10280 GCF_054049355.1 Roseateles sp. P5_E11
GAGTAACGCTGCCAGGCCCAGCGAATCCCAGCCGTTCACGCCCTTGTGCCGCTTCACGAAGAAGATGCGGATCGACACGCCCGCGGCCATCAACACGCACAGCACCAGCCAGTTGTCCGGCCGCTGGTACAGCATGCCGTAGTGGTTGCTGAGCATGGCAATCAGCACCGGCAGGCCGAAATAGGTGTTGTGGACGCTGCGCTGCTTGCCGCGCTGGCCATAGATGGGGTCGGGCTTCTGGCCGGCACGCATCTGCGCGATGACCTTCTTCTGGCCCGGGATGATCCAGTGCGCCACGTTGGCCGTCATCATGGTGGCCAGCGTCGCGCCGACGATCAGGAAGGCCGCGCGGCCGGCGAAGAGATGACAGGCCAGCCAGCTTTCCAGCGCGACAAAGGCAGCGACGACGGCCATCACGCGGCCGTCATTGCCGATTTGCCCATCCTTGGTGCGGCCGAGGGCCTGGCAGGCGATGTCATAGACCGCCGAGCCGACGACCAGGAAGCCCAGCGCCGCCGCCACGGCCTGCCAGGGCGCGCCCCAGGTATGGACGCGCGGGTCGATCAGCATCTGGCTGGCATTGCACAGGTAGAGCACGACGAACAGCGCAAAACCGCTCATCCACGTCCAGTAGCTCTCCCAATAGAACCAGTGCAAGTCCTGCGGCAGGTTGGCCGGCGCCACCATGTACTTCTGCGGGTTGTAGAAGCCGCCGCCGTGCACGGCCCAGAGTTCGCCGTCCACGCCCTTGGCCTTGAGGTCATCGGCGGTCGGCCTGACGAGGTGGTTGTCCAGCCAGACGAAGTAGAAGGACGCGCCGATCCAGGCGATGACGGTGATGACGTGCAGCCAGCGCAGCAGCAGGCTGGCCCAGTCGAGGAGGTAGATATYCATGAGCGGTGGTGTTCTCGCACGGCCCCACCACGGCGGGTGCTGTGGGGCCCAGGGGTCGCGTCAGCGCAGGCTCAACGCCTCCGACACCGCTGCGACAGGGCGGAAGTGTATGCAGCAGCGGCGCCTTGGCGTCAGCCCTTCTTGAACCCGACGTAGGCCACGCCGATCACCGCACCGCGGCCGTCCTTGATCGGGCTGTAGCAGGCATCGAACCGTTTGCCCAGCACTTCCACTTCGCCGCTGAAGGACTGGCCCCGGCTGATCGTCTCGTAGGCCTTGGCTCGCGCCAGCGGCGTACCCACGCCGCGCGTGCCCTCGGGCGTGAGCACATTGGTGCTGATGCGCACGAACTCGTCGCCGGACTTCACGAACACCGTGGCCGTGGCACCGGTCTTTCGCTTGAGGTCGTCCACCAGCTCGTAGTCGTTGTTCAGCTTGCGCGCGCCGAAGTAAAGGCCGGGCACCTGCTTGCCGCCTGACGTTTCAGTGCCCCGGAGCTCGGGCGCACCGAGTTGTGCCAGGCGCGCCTGCATGTCGGCGATGAGGGCCTGGGGGTTGCCGGCCGCGTGCAGCCGGAAGAACGCAACGGCGCCGACGAGTTGCTGCGCCTGATCGCGCAGGCTTTCGGCGGCGGCGGCGCTCTGCTCCACCAGGGCGGCGTTCTGCTGCGTACTGCGATCCATCTGGCCGACGGATTCGCCCACGTCGTTCACGTGCCTGGCCTGCACGGCGCCAGCGGCGCTGATCTCGTTGACGATGCGGTCCACCTTCTGGATGGCGTCCACCACCTGCTGCATCGTCTCGCCCGCGCCGTCCACCTGCCGCGAACCCTGCTGCACCTGCTCGCCGCTGTCGGCAATGAGCTGCTTGATCTCCTTCGCGGCGTTGGCACTGCGTTGCGCGAGGCCACGCACTTCGCCGGCGACGACCGCAAAGCCTCGGCCCTGCTCACCCGCGCGAGCCGCCTCCACCGCGGCATTGAGCGCCAGGATGTTGGTCTGGAAGGCGATGCCGTCGATGACGCCGATGATCTCGGCGATACGTGCCGAGCCGTGGCTGATGGCCTGCATGGTGTCCACCACCCCGCCCACCGCGGCACCGCCGCGCTCGGCCACGCCGCAAGCCGTCGTGGCCACGCTGCTGGCATCGCGTGCATGGTCCGCACCGAGCAGCACCTGCTGGCGCAGCGTCTCCATCGCGCCCGCCGTGCGCTGCAACTCCGCGGCCTGCAACTCGGTGCGGTGGGAGAGGTCGGTGTTGCCGGTGGCGATTTCGGCGCTGGCCATGGCCACGCTCTCGGCACCCTCGCGCACCTGAGCGACAACCGTGATGAGCCGCTGCTGCATCTGCGCCAGACCCGCCATCACGCTGGCCTGGTCGCCGGGTTTGACGGGCACGTGGTGGGTCAGGTCACCTTGGGCAACATACTGCAGTTGCTGCGCCACGACGCGCGGCTCGCCGCCCAGCTCGCGCAGCAGCGCACGCGACAGCACGACGGCCAGCGCCACGACGGACAGGAGGCTGGTGATCAGCAGGCTCCAGATGAGTGCCTGCCCCAGCGATTGCAGCGCCGCCACGCCGAGCGCCACCGTCAGCATGACCAGCCAGCCGAAGGCCAACCCAAGCTTGTGCGCGGTCGACAGTCCGGCCCGCTTCTCGTTCAACGCCATGTCAATTCTTCGTGCACGCGCCAACCGCAGCAGGCGCCGCCGCCGGCGTCGAAAGAACGGGTTGGGCCATCAAAATCTCCGTGTCGGGGCGCATGAGTGCAAACAGCAAAATTGATCCTGCAGCCCGGGAGTATTGGCTGCATCCGAAGGTGCCGAAAGCTCGACGCCGGCGTTGTAACACCGCGTGCCGCGATTTAGTTCACGGCAATGCAAGAACCTGTGCCAACGCCGCAATTGCGATGACCGCCGGCTGTTTGCCCGCCACGCCGGGCACCCCGATGGGGCATACGACGCGAGCCAGGTCGGCCTCCGTGAACCCGCGGGCCTCCAGGCGTTGACGAAAGCTCGCCCATTTGGTGCGGCTGCCGATCATGCCGATGAAGACCAGGTCGCCCCGCTCGCGCTGGCGCTTCAGGCAGGCGGCAATGATCTCGAAGTCCTCGGCATGGTTGTGGGTCATGACGAGGGCGGCCGAGCCGGATGCGAGGTCGCCCACAGCATCGGCTGGTGGGTCGCAGATCTCCTGGCGCCAGCTGTTCGCGGGCGGCTCCACAGGGAACTGGCCCTCGCGGCTGTCGATCCAGTGCAGTGCCAGGGGCAACTCGCGGGCGATATGGGCGATGGCCAGGCCGACATGGCCGGCGCCAAACAGGGCCAGGGGCCGTTGCGGTGCCCGGGGGACATGGGCGGCCAGATCTTCGCCCGCTGCGACGCACTCGAAGGCCAGCCAGACCACGCCGCCGCAACATTGGCCCAGGCTGGGGCCGAGGGGATAGCGTACCTCCGCCTCCAGTTCGTCGCCATCCAGCGCCCGGCGGGCGCGGGCAATGGCGTCGAACTCCAGGTGGCCTCCGCCCACGGTGCCGGTGATGCCATCCGGCGTCACCGCCATCCAGGCGCCCTCCTCGCGCGGTACGCTGCCGGTGGTGCGGGCGACCGTGACGAGGATCAGCGGTTCAGCTGCCACGGTAGGTCGAGTAAGCCCAAGGCGATGCCAGCAGCGGCACGTGGTAGTGGCTGTCTTCATTAGCAATGCCGAAGTCCAGCGGCACCTCGTCCAGAAAAGCCGGCTCCGGCAACACCGTGCCAAGGGCGCGGAAATACGCAGCCACCTCGAAGACGAGGCGGTAGCGACCCGCTGTCAGGGCCGCACCGTCCAGCAGGGGGCCGTCGGCGCGGCCGTCCCCATTCAGGTGCAGGCTGCGCAGCCACTTGGGGCCTTCGGCGTCGAAGCGGTACAGGCGCACGGCCATGCCGGCGGCGGGGCAGCCATTGGCGGTGTCGAGAACATGTGTTGTGAGCTTGCCCATGGAATCTCCGTCGATTGATGCAAAGTGTAGGGATGAGCACGCCCCATCAGCCCCGGTATCCCCGCGACCTCGTCGGCTATGGCGAGAACCCGCCCCACGCGCAATGGCCCGGCAGCGCCCGGGTGGCCGTGCAGTTCGTCCTCAACTACGAAGAAGGCGGCGAGAACTCCGTGCTGCATGGTGACGCCGGCAGCGAGCAGTTTCTGTCCGAGATGGCCAACCCGCCCAGCTTCCCGGCGCGGCACCTGAGCATGGAAAGCATCTACGAGTACGGCTCGCGCGTGGGCGTGTGGCGGCTGCTGAAGGAGTTCGAGCAGCGCGCGCTGCCGTTGACGATCTTCGGCGTGGGCATGGCGCTAGAGCGCTCGCCCGAAGTGACCCAGGCCTTCGTCGAGCTCAACCACGAGATCGCCTCCCACGGCTGGCGCTGGGTGCACTACCAGAACATCGACGAGGACACCGAGCGCGCCCACATGGCCCAGGCAATGGCAAGCCTCAAGCGCCTGACGCTGGGCCGTGACCCGCATGGCCTGGGCTGGTACACCGGCCGCGACAGCCCCAACACCCGCCGCCTGGTGGCCGATTTCGGCGGCTTCGACTACGACAGCGACTACTACGGCGACGACCTGCCCTTCTGGCTGCAGGTCAGGAAGACCAACGGTGAGCTGGCGCCGCACCTCGTCGTGCCCTACACGCTGGACTGCAACGACATGCGCTTCGCCCTGCCTCAGGGCTTCAGCCATGGCGAGCCCTTCTTCGAATACCTGCGTGACAGCTTCGACGTGCTCTATGCCGAGGGCGCCGACAGCCCGAAGATGATGAGCATCGGCATGCACTGCCGCCTGCTTGGCCGCCCGGGGCGGATGCGCGCGCTGCAGAAGTTCCTGGACCACATCGAGGCGCATGACCGCGTCTGGGTCTGCAGGCGGCTGGACATCGCGCGACACTGGAAAACCGTTCACCCCTTTGACGCCAAGACGGCCTTCGTCTGGGAATGATGAAACTCGACGACCTCAACAACGCCAGCGCCGCGGACTTTGTCGCGCTGCTGGACGGCACCTACGAACACTCCCCCTGGATCGCCGAGCGCGCTGCCGCGGCACGCCCGTTCAAGTCGCTGGCTGCGCTGAAGGTCGCGCTGGCCCGTGTCGTACGCGAAGCGACGGTGGATGAACAGCTCGGCCTGATCCGCGCCCATCCCGAGCTGGCCGGCAAGGCCGCCGTCGCCGGCAAGCTGACGGCCGAGTCGACGAACGAACAGCAGAAAGCCGGGCTGACGGCCTGCACGCCCGAGGAGTTCGAGAAGCTCCAACTGCTCAATGCGAAGTACAACGAGCGGTTTGGCTTTCCCTTCATCCTGGCGGTGCGCGGGCCGCGTGGCACGGGCTTCGCGCGCGCCGAGATCATCGCGACCTTCGAGCGCCGGCTGCGCGCCCACCCCGACCTGGAGCGCGCCGAGTGCCTGCGCCAGATCCATCGCATCGCGGAGATCCGACTGAATGACAAATTTGGCGTTCGGCCCGAGCTGGGCGAGCAGGTGTGGGACTGGGCCGCCCAGTTGGCCGTTCACAGCGAGGCCGAGGACTTTCTGACCTGCACCTACGCCACGCCCACGCACACGGCCGTTGCCGAGCAGCTGATGGCCTGGATGCGCGATTGCGGCTTTGACGAGGTCAGCCGCGATGCGGTCGGCAATGTCGTGGGCGTCTACAACGGCACGGGCGCCGACAAGCGGTTGCTGACTGGCAGCCACTACGACACCGTGCGACGCGCCGGCCGCTTCGATGGGCGGCTGGGCATCTTTGTGCCCATGCTGGTCGTGCGCGAGCTGCATCGCGCCGGCAAGCGTCTGCCCTTTGGCCTCGAGGTTGTGGGCTTCTCCGAGGAAGAAGGCCAGCGCTACGCCGCCGACTTCCTGGGCTCCAACGCGCTGATCGGCGGGTTCGATGCAGCCTGGCTGGACCAGACCGACGCCGCCGGCATCACGCTGCGGGATGCGATGCAGGCGGCCGGCCTGCCGGGCACGCTCGACGCCATCGCCGGCTGCAGGCGCGATCCGTCGCGCTACCTCGGCTTTGTCGAAGTCCACATCGAGCAAGGCCCGGTGCTCGACAGCCTGGACCTGCCCCTGGGCATCGTCACCAGCATCAACGGCAGCCGCCGCTACACCGGCGAGATCATCGGCCTGGCCAGCCACGCCGGCACAACGCCCATGGGCCAGCGCCGCGACGCCGCGGCGGGCGTGGCCGAGCTGATCCTGTTCACGGAACAGCGGGCCGCAGCGGTGCCGGACGTCGTCGGCACGGTCGGCATGCTGGAAGTGCCTTCTGGCTCCATCAACGTCATCCCCGGTCGCTGCCGTTTCAGCCTGGACCTGCGCGCAACGACCGACACAGCCCGCGACGCACTCGACGCCGACGTGCGCGCCAAGCTCGACGAGATCTGCCTGCGCCGCGGCCTCAGCTTCACACTGCAGCCGACGTTGGCCGCCAATGCCGCACCGAGCGATGCCGCCTGGCAGTCGCGCTGGGAGGCCGCCGTCGCCGAACTCGGCCTGCCCATCCACCGCCTGCCCTCGGGCGCCGGCCACGACGCGATGAAGCTGCACGAGCTGCTGCCCCAGGCGATGCTGTTCGTGCGCGGCGGCAATGGCGGCATCAGCCACAACCCGCTGGAGTCGGTGACGGCGGATGACGCCGACCTGTCCATCCGGGCGTTTGAACGTTTGATCGACACCCTATGACTCAGAACCGCATTGATGCCTGGATCAGCGAGAACTTCGACGACGAAGTCGGCTTCCTCCAAGCCCTCGTCCGCATCCCTACCGACACCCCGCCCGGCAACAGCGCGCCGCACGCCTACCGCACGGCCGAGCTGCTGGCGGAACTGGGCTTCGAGGCAGAGAAGCACACCGTGCCCGCCGCCGAGGTGCATGCGGCCGGCATGCAGTCCGTCACCAACCTGATCGTGCGCCATCGCTTCAGCGAGGACGGCCCGACGATTGCGCTCAACGCCCACGGCGACGTGGTACCCCCGGGCGAAGGTTGGACGCACGAKCCCTATGGGGCCGAGATCGTCGACGGCAAGCTCTACGGCCGCGCATCGGCCGTCAGCAAGAGCGACTTCGCGACCTACACCTTCGCGCTGCTGGCTCTGAAGAACTCGGGCCTGCCGCTGAAGGGCGCCGTCGAGCTGCACTTCACCTACGACGAGGAATTCGGTGGCGAACTCGGCCCCGGCTGGCTGCTCAGGCACGGCCTCACCAAGCCCGACTACCTGATCGCCGCCGGCTTCAGCTACCAGGTCGTCACCGCCCACAACGGCTGCCTGCAGATGGAAGTGACCCTGCACGGCCTGGCCTCGCACGCGGCCTATCCGAGCACGGGAATCGACGCGCTGCAGGCCGCCAACAAGCTGCTGACGGCCCTCTACGCGCACAACGACGTGCTGAAGATGCGCCGCTCCGAAGTGGCCGGTATCACCCACCCGTATCTGAACGTCGGCCGCATCGAAGGCGGCAGCAACACCAATGTCGTGCCCGGCAAGGTGGTCATCAAGCTGGACCGCCGCATGATTCCCGAGGAAGACCCGACCGCGGTGGAGGCCGAGGTGCGTGCGCTGATTGAAAACACCGTCGCCGCGAGCCCCGGCATCAAGCTCGACATCAAGCGCCTGCTGCTGGCCCATTCGATGAAGCCGCTGCCCGGCGCCACGCCATTGGTGGCCGCGCTGCGAAGGCACGGCGAGGCCGTGTTCGGCGAGCCCATCCCGACCTCGGGCACCCCGCTCTACACCGACGTGCGCCTGTACACCGCCCACGGCATTCCGGCTGCCATCTACGGCGCCGGGCCGCGCACCGTGCTGGAGAGCAATGCCAAGCGGGCCGACGAGCATCTGGTGCTGGACGACCTGAAGCGCGCGACCCAGGTGGTGGCACGGGCGCTGGCCGAGCTGCTTGCCGCGTGACGCGGCGGCGGCACCGGATCAGGCAGGCCCTGCCACCAGCGCCGCGTTGACGGTGTCGACCAGGCTTTTGAGGCTGCTCTCGCCCCAACCGGTCTTGATGCCCGYGACGCTGCGGTCGCGCCGCAGCACAACGGTGTAGGGCAGCGAGCCCGGCGCCTCGAAAGCCTTCTGGCAGGCCTGGGTCGGGTCGTAGCTCAACGTCAGCTGCACATGCTCGGCCAGCGCGCGGGAGAGCTTGCGAAAGACATCGCGCTCCTCCGTGTTGACCGACACGACCTGCAGCCGGTCGGCAGCGGCCCGCTGCAGCCGGTCCAGATAGGGGAATTCTTCGCGGCAATAGCCGCACCACGAAGCCCAGAAGTTAACGACGACCACCTTGCCCTCGTAGTCGGACAGCCGGGGCTCCTTGCCATCAAGCAGGCGGCCCAGTGGAGCGTCAGGCGCCACGCGCTCCAGCGGCGGCCGGGTAGGCTTGGGCTTGGGCTTGGCCGGCTCGTCGGCCCGCGCGCCGCCCACGGCCAGGCATCCAGCCCAGGTCAGCAGGCCGCGCCTGTTCATGCATTGCTTCATCTCGCTTCCCTGTGTCCGGCGCGTTAGGCCGCGGTGGCCCCATTCTGCGCGCAGGCGCTGCCACCTAGAATCCCCCCATGTCAGCCCCGACGCATGCCCGCGCCCGCCGCCACGTCTGGTGGCTCGTGGCMGTGTTCCTGCTGGGTGTGCTGGCACCTGGCGTCAGCGCCGCCCTGGCCCATGCGCGGGGCGACTTTTCGGCCTGGCAGGACGTCTGCCGCGCGCCGGCGTCCAACGCCAATGCCGCCGAGCCCAAGCCCATTGAGGCCGCGCTGGACCTGCTGGCCAAAGGCCATTGCCCGGCCTGCCATCTGGGCGCCGCCGACCTCATCGAGCCTCCCGCGACACCCGAGCTGCGGTTGCGCGACGACCTGGTGCTGGAAGCTCCGGAGCGCTTCTGGACCGCGCCCGTCACTGCCCACGCCTGGCGCCCCGCCAGCGCACGCGCCCCACCCGGGCCGATCTGAGTCATCCGCCGCCGCGGCCATCAAGGCCCGGCGTTTTGCCGGCGCCCGCACCGGGCGCCGGCGCGACCCAGATCCAGCCCTTCCATGAAGAAATCCACCCTTGCGCGCGCGGCCGCCGCTTGCGTCGTCCTGTCCGTGGGGCCAGCCGCGCAGGCCTGTGACGACTGCGACGACGCCTCATCTCCGGCCCAAGTTGCCGCCGCAGACCCCGACACGCCGACGCCGCGCAACAAGCTCGACCTCGTCCGCGTGCAGGGTGTTGCACCCAGCTCCCTGCCCACCAACATCCCAACGACTCGAGAAACCGTCACGCGCGAAGACATTGCGCGCAGCATCAACGCGACCGACTCGGAAGACGCGCTGAAGTACCTGCCCAGCCTGCTGGTGCGCAAGCGCTACATCGGCGACTACAACCACGCCATCCTGTCCAGCCGCGCCTCGGGCACCGGTAACAGCGCACGCTCGGGCGTCTACGCGGACGGCATGCTGCTGTCCAACTATCTGGGCAACGGCGTCGGCGGCCTGTCCTTCCCGCCGCGCTGGGGATTGGTGACGCCGGAGGAGATCGAGCGCGTCGACGTCATGTACGGGCCCTTCTCGGCCGCCTACCCCGGCAACTCGGCCGGCGCCGTCGTCGACTACGTGACGCGCATGCCGACCCAGTTCGAGGCCCATGCCAAGCTGGGCTATGTGTCCCAGCC
This sequence comes from Roseateles sp. P5_E11, assembly GCF_054049355.1. NCBI lineage: Bacteria > Pseudomonadati > Pseudomonadota > Betaproteobacteria > Burkholderiales > Sphaerotilaceae > Roseateles > Roseateles sp. P5_E11. The sequence goes on from NZ_JBFUMO010000179.1 coordinate 9,579, forward strand.
CTTCGAGCTCTATGGCACCAAGGCCAACTACCGCGCCCGGCAGGCCAGCGCCTCGGTAGGCGACCGCGCCGGCGACCTCAGCTGGTGGCTCAACGTGAACCGCACCGACAGCGACGGCCAGCCGCTGACCTTCGCCAACCGCCTGGCCAGCACGGGCACCGTGGTCACCAACGGCACCCCGGTGACGGGCGCCGTGCTGGTGCCCAACAGCAATGGCCAGCCCTGGTATCTGCTGGGCTCGGCCACGCAATACAGCACCCGGCAGGACCACGTGAAGATCAAGCTGGCTTATGAGCTCAGCCCCACGCTGCGCGCCAGCTATGTGATGGGCGTCTGGCACAACGATTCAGACGGCAATTCAGAGAGCTGGCTGCGCGACGCGAGCGGCAAGCCCGTCTATTCGGGGCCTGTCGTCATCGATGGCAAGCAGCTCACCGCGCCGACTGGTGGCGACTTCCCGTTGACGCGCGAGCAGCTGCTGCACGTCATGCACGGCCTGTCGGTCAAGAGCCGCGGCGGCGGTGAATGGGACTGGGAAGCCGCGGCCAGCCTTTACGACTACCGCAAGGACGACAAGCGCCAGAACACCGCCGGCAACCCACAGCCAGGCGCTCGGACGGGCGGCGCGGGCACGCTGGCCGACGGCAGCGACACCGGCTGGAACACCCTCGCCCTCAAGGGCATCTGGCGCCCCGCGGGGAC
>NZ_JBFUMO010000180.1:0-10267 GCF_054049355.1 Roseateles sp. P5_E11
GTGCATGGCTTCATCCATGCGCAGGCCTTCGAGGTAGGGCCAGTCCAGCACCGACGAGCGCAGCCCGGGCATCTGCGCGCGATCGGCCAGCGTCGTGAATTCGACGAACTTCGCCTTGCCGGTGGGCTCTGCTTTCTTGATGAGCTCTGACAGCGAGTAGCCCACCCACGGGATCACCATGCTCCAACCTTCGACGCAGCGCAGCCGGTAGAGAAAGCAGAGCCCACCGGCAAGGCGAAGTTCGTCGAATTCACGACGCTGGCCGATCGCGCGCAGATGCCCGGGCTGCGCTCGTCGGTGCTGGACTGGCCCTACCTCGAAGGCCTGCGCATGGATGAAGCCATGCACCCGCTGGCGCTGCTGACCTTCGGCATGTATGGCGAGGTGCTGCCCAACCAGAATGGCGCGCCGGTGCGCATCGTGCTGCCCTGGAAGTACGGCTTCAAATCGGCCAAGAGCATCGTCAAGATCCGCTTCGTCGAGAAGCAGCCGCGCAGCAGCTGGGAAGAGAGCGCACCCCAGGAATACGGCTTCTATTCCAACGTGAATCCCACCGTGGCCCATCCGCGCTGGAGCCAGCTCAGCGAGCGCCGCATTGGCGAAGACGGCCTGTTCGCCAAGAAGCGGCCGTCCTTGATGTTCAACGGCTATGAAGCGCAAGTGGGCCAGCTCTATGCGGGCATGGATCTGAAGCGCAATTTCTGATGCGGCGTGCGTTGACGGCGGCGCTGCTCAGCCGCGGCGCCAAACCGGCGCTTTTCCTGCTGTGCCTTACGCCGCTGGCGTGGCTGGTCTTCGGCGCCGTAGCCAACCGGCTCGGTGCCAACCCGGCCGAAGCCATCATCCGCGGCCTGGGCGACTGGACATTGCGCGGCCTGTGGCTGACGCTGGCCATCACGCCGCTGCGCGAGCTGACGGGCCTGGCCGCACTGGCGCGCTTTCGGCGCACGCTGGGCGTGTTCACCTTCAGCTATGCCTCACTGCACCTGCTGGCCTATGGCTGGCTGGACATGGGGCTGGATTTCTCCGACATCGCCCGCGACATCGCCAAGCGGCCCTTCATCCTGATGGGCTTCACCGCCTGGCTGCTGATGGCGCCGCTGGCGGCAACGAGCTTCAACAAGGCCATCAAGGCCCTCGGCGCCAAGCGCTGGCAGGCGCTGCACAAGACGATCTACGCCATCTCCGTCATCGCGCTGCTGCACTTCATCTGGATGCGAGCCGGCAAGCACAACTTCGCCGAGCCGGCCGTCTACGGCGTGATCCTTGCCGCGCTGCTGGGGTGGCGCCTCTTCAAACGCCTGAACACGAAAAAGGCGCGACTGGGATAATTCGCGGTTCTGCCCGAACCACCCCATGCCCAACCCCACCTCCATTGACGTCGCCATCCTCGGCGGCGGCCCCGCCGGCTGCAGCGCCGCGTCCTGGCTGGGCCAGATGGGCATGACGGCCCTGCTCGTCGAGCGCGAATCCCGCCTGTGCGCCGCGCTGGCCGGCCTGAACTTCGCCCAGGACTGGGTGCTGGGCGAGCCCGCCGCCCGCCTGGCTGCTTTGGGCGAGCACTACGCCGCCCAGGCCCAGGCCACGCCGGGCATGACGCTGCGCCTGGGCACGCGGGCCGAGTCCGCCCGCCACACGCCCGCAGGCTGGACCCTGCAACTGGCCACCGGCGAGCATGTGCAGGCCCGCGCCCTGCTCGTCGCCACCGGCCTGCGCCTGTTGCGCCCGGCGCGCTACTTCGCCGTACCGCATGAGCGCGTGCTGGACGCCTCCCAATTGACCGCCCGCCGCGAGGCCCTGTCGCCAGGGCGCGTGCTGCTGCTGGGCGCCGGCGACAACGCCGCAGAGAACGCCCTTTTCCTGGCCGAGCGCGGCCATGAGGTGACTGTCTGGTCGCGCGGCAGCTGGCGCGCCCAGATCCACCTGGCCGAGCGGGCGACCGCCCACCCCCGCATCACGGTGCAACTGGCCACGCCACTGCCCGAGGCCCTGCTGCCGGACGACCGCGGCGTCACTGTCGGCGCCGAACGTTTCGACTTTGTCGCCGCACTGCTGGGCTTCGAGCCCGAGCCTTCCGCCTTTGCGCTGCTGGACGAGGCCTCGCGCCAACGCGCCTTCGTCGCCGGTGACGCCAGCCGTCGCTGGCATCCCTGCGTGCAGACGGCACTGGCCGATGGCGTGCAGGCGGCCAAGCAGATCGAACTGGCGCTGCGCCCGCAGGTCGCCGCCGCGCCGCAGCGCTACAACAACCGCCAGGTCATCCATCTGCAGGGCCTGCGTTTTCGCGCCAACCTGGGCGTGCTCGACTTCGAACGCACCGGGCCCCAGCCCATCCAGGTCGATGCCGAGGTCAACCTCGGCGCCATGCCGGTGGTCGCGCGCGACGCCGACATCGGCCATGTGCTGGACTACCGCCGCGTGCGCACGGCCATCATCGACGAGTGCAYGGCCGAGCACACCGACCTCGTCGAAGCCCTGCTCGGCAAGCTCTGCAACCGCCTGATGAGCCTGCCCGGCGTCGTCGGCGTGCGCCTGAAGCTGACCAAGCTCGAAATCTTTCCCGACTGCGAAGTCGCAATCAGCACCGAACTGGGTGCATGGTGAACAACATGTCTGAACTTGATTTGCCCCCACGCTCGCACGGCGAGCTGCCCCCCGAGGGGGCTGTCAGCGGTTTCGGGCGGCCGGGCACCGCTGACGTCCTCGATTTCGCCGAACAAGCCGCGGCCGACAAGAAGGCCGCGTTTGAGATCAACAAGCTGTCCAAGCGCCTGCACCGCCAGGTCGGCCAGGCCGTCACCGACTTCAACATGATCGAAGACGGCGACAAGGTCATGGTGTGTCTGTCGGGCGGCAAGGACAGCTACGCCATGCTGGACATCCTGCTCAACCTGCAGCAGCGCGCGCCAATCAAGTTCAGCCTCGTCGCCGTCAACCTCGACCAGAAGCAGCCCGGCTTCCCCGAGGAGGTGCTGCCCAACTACCTGCGTTCGCGCGGCGTGGACTTCCACATCGAGAACCAGGACACCTATTCCATCGTCAAGAAGCTCATCCCCGAGGGCAAGACGACGTGCAGCCTGTGCTCGCGCCTGCGCCGCGGCATCCTGTACCGCGTGGCCGGCGAACTGGGCGCCACCAAGATCGCGCTGGGCCATCACCGCGACGACATGGTCACGACGCTGTTCCTGAACATGTTCTTCGGCAGCCGCATGAAGGGCATGCCGGCCAAGCTGGTGAGCGACGACGGCAAGAACGTCGTCATCCGCCCGCTGGCCTATGTGAAGGAGCCCGACCTCGTGCGCTGGGCCGAACACCGCGAGTTCCCCATCATTCCGTGCAACCTGTGCGGAAGCCAGGACAACCTGCAGCGCGTGCAGGTCAAGGCCATGATCAACGAGTGGGAAAAGCGCTACCCCGGCCGTATCGACAACATCTTCACGGCCATGGGCAACGTCGTGCCCTCGCACATGATGGACAAGAAGCTCTTCCCGTTCGAGACCATGAAGGCCACGGGCCGGGCCGAGCCCGACGGCGACATCGCCTTCGACGACGATGAAAGCTGCGCGACACCCGCGCAGGCTTCAGTCATCACGCTGCAACGCTGATTTACACGCGGGCAATCTGAGCGGGTCAGAATGACGGCATCTCGTTGATGGAGGTGCCGTCATGAACCGCCGCCTGATCCTCGCCACCCTTGCCGCTGCCTCGGTCGCTGCCTTCACCGGCTGCGCCGGCCCGTACACGGTCTCCGCTGACGTCTCCAGTTATGGCAATTGGCCGGCCGACCGCAAGCCCGGCAGCTATGCCTTCGACCGCCTGCCCTCGCAGCAGCAGAGCGAGGAAGCCGCCAAGCGCCAGGCCACGCTGGAAGACGCCGCCAAGGCCGCGTTGGAAAAGGCCGGCTTCAGGCCTGCCGCCGATGCGAAGAGCGCTGACGTGCTCGTCACGCTGGGCGCCCGCGTCACCGCCTACGACCCCGTGCCCTGGGATGACCCGCTGTGGTGGCGCTGGCGCGGCCGCCTCATTTCGCCGCGCTATGGCTATGTGCCAGGCTGGAGCGGCTTTGGCTGGCGCCACGATCCGTTCTTCGATCGCCGCTACGACCGCGCCGTGGCCCTGCTGATGCGTGACCGCGCCAGCGGCGAGGCCCTGTTCGAGACCCATGCCAGCAACGAGGGCGTGACCATGGGCAGCGACGCCCTGCTGACGCCGCTGTTCGACGCGGCCATGGCCGAGTTCCCCAAGGTCAACCCGAAATCGCATCGCGTCTCCGTGCAAGCCGTCCGCTAGCGGCGAGGACAGCAGGGAACAGCGCCCCGCCTGCCCATAATCGCGGCTTCGTTCAAACGCAGTCGCAAGGCAGGCATGGCGCTCAACATCGTGATCATGGCGGCGGGCAAGGGCACCCGCATGAAGTCCGCAACGCCCAAGGTGTTGCACAAGCTCGCCGGCCGCTCATTGCTGGCTCATGTGCTGAAGAGCTGCGAGCCCCTGGCCGCCAGCGCGCGCATCGTCATCACCGGGCATGGCGCCGACCAGGTCGAGGCGGCCGTCTCGGCTGACGGCATCTCCTTCGTGCGCCAGATGCCCCAGCTCGGCACCGGCCACGCCATCCAGCAGGTCGTGCCGGCGCTGTTGGGTGAAGGCACCACGCTGATCCTGAACGGCGACGTGCCCCTGATCGAAACCACCACGGCCAAGGCTCTCATCGACGCCTGCGCCGGCCACGCCCTGGTGCTGCTGACGGTCGACCTCGCCGATCCCACCGGCTACGGCCGCATCATCCGCGACCCCGATGACGGCGGCGTGCTCGCCATCGTCGAGCACAAGGACGCCACGCCTGAGCAGCGCCTCGTCCACGAGGGCTACAGCGGCATGATGGCCGCGCCCACTGCAGCGCTCAAGCGCTGGGTCGGCCAGCTGACCAACAACAATGCCCAGGGCGAGTACTACCTGACCGACATCGTCGCGATGGCCGTCGCCGAGGGCCTGCCCGTGCTGGGCATCAAGGCCCACAGCGAGATCGAGGTGCTGGGCGTCAACGACCCCGTGCAGCTCTCCCAGCTCGAACGCGCCTTCCAGGTCCGCCAGGCGGAAGGCCTGATGCGCGCCGGCGTGCGCCTGGCCGACCCGGCCCGCTTCGACCTGCGCGGCACGCTGACGCACGGCCAGGACGTCGAGATCGACGTGAACTGCGTCTTCGAGGGCGAGGTGAGCCTGGGCGATGGCGTGCGCGTTGGCGCCAACTGCGTGATCCGCAACGTGACCATCGCCGCCGGCGCACGCATCCACGAGTTCACCCACATCGACGGTGAAGCAGCGGGCGCCAGCGTTGGCGAGGGTGCGCTGATCGGCCCCTTCGCCCGCCTGCGGCCCGGCGCACAACTGGGCGCCGAGGTGCACATCGGCAACTTCGTCGAGGTCAAGAACTCGACGCTGGCCAAGGGCGCCAAGGCCAACCACCTGGCCTATCTGGGCGACGCCACCGTGGGCGAGCGTGTCAACTATGGCGCGGGTTCGATCACGGCCAACTACGACGGCGCCAACAAGCACCGCACAACGATCGGCGATGACGTTCATGTCGGCTCCAACTGCGTGCTGGTGGCGCCCATCAAGATCGGCAATGGCGCCACCATTGGCGGTGGTTCCACCATCACCAAGGACGTTACTCCCGGTGACCTCGCTGTCGCCCGCGGCAAACAAGTTGCATTGACTGGCTGGACCCGTCCCACGAAGAAGCGTTGAATAGTGACTTAGTTCCGGCGATTGCTTCACGCCGCTCGAGGTGAGGGGGCACTTGCCGGGCCAGCCCGCCGTTAGGATGGCCCTGTCTCACGAACACCGCAGTACCCATGGCCCACGAACTCGACTTTGCCGCGCTCTCGCTTGACGATGCCGTCCCGGCGGATCTGGGTGCCTATGAGATCGCCCAGGCCCAGAGTGAGGCGGATGCGCGCAACCGCGCCCTCGAACTCAAGGCCCAGGCCTGCGACAACGCCGCCGAAGCCTGCTGGTACCTGGCCCGCAGCCTGGGCGCCGCACGCGACCTGCCGCAGGACGGCGAAGCCAGCCTGGAACTGCTGTTCCAGCTCATCGGCGCCTTGGCTGACCTGCCCACCGAGATTGCCGCGGCGCCGCTGCCAGCAGTCACTGGCGGCCGTGACGACGGCATCAGCGAACTCTGCCAGCAGCTCGAGGCCGCCCGCGAGTTGACCGAGGAAGCGCTGATTGACGCCGAACTGGCGCCCGCCCGCAGCCAGCACTGCCACTGAACCCAGCCCCACAGCACAAACGCAAAAGGCGCCCCTGAGGGCGCCTTTGCCATTGGCGTGGACGCTTATTRCTGGCTTGTCGGCGCCTGGCTCACCACCGCAGCCGGCGGCACCGTCAGGCGGTTATCGACGGCCTTCACGCCACCCGTTGAGGACGCGACGACAGTGGCTCGCTCACGGGTCTGGGTGTCGGGTGCCTGGCCTTCCAGCTTCACGACGCCATGGTCGGTGCTGACAGCGATGGGCACAGCGGCCAGCGTTGAATCGGCGGAGAGAGCTATGCGCACCTTGGCCGTGATGCCGCTGTCCTCGGCTGTCGGCAGGAGCTGCTGCGGAGGTTGCGGCTGCGCTTGAGCCTGGGCTTGAGGCGACGTGCCAGGCGCCGTCGAGCCGGCGACCGTGTCAGGCACAGCAGGCGTTGCCGAGGCCAGTGGCGGCGTAGCGGGCGGCATGGTTTGGGGCGTCGTCGCCGTGACCGGGCCGGCCGCGGTGGGCGGCATCACGATGGGCGCCGAGCCAGGCGGTACGCTGAGCGGCTGGGCGTTCGCTGGCGCGGCGGCCACGGTCGTCGGTGGCGGCAGGGTTGCAGCCGGGCTGGTCGGCGCGCCGCGCAACACCATGTCGGGTCGCGCCGCGGGCGCCGGCGCCTGAGCCACCACAGCGGGGGCGTCAGCGGCCGGCCGGGTCGTCGTCACCGGCGGGCCCAGACGAGTGGTCGCTGCAGGCTCAGCAGGCGCTGGCGCAGCAGCGACGGTGGTCGTCGTGCTGTCCTCTGCCTGTGACGCGGCCGGTGTCTCCGGCGCCGGGGTGGCGGCGGCAACTTCGGTCTGTGGCTCGGCGCTGCCAACCACGATGGCGGGCGGCGTGACAGGTGCCTCGCTCGGCCGGTTCATGGCCCAGATGGCCACAGCGGCGATGAGGGCGGCGCCGGCACCGGCGGGGATCATCCAGTTCATCTGCCGGTCACGCTGCAGCGATGCGGTGGCGGGCTGGGGTCGGGCGTGAACCGGCTCGACACGCGGCGTTTCGGCATGAAGCGGCGTCGTCGCCGACACCTTGGCCCCAACGCCGGTCGGCTTGAATCGCGCCGCGCCGACGGGGGGGACCTTGGCGGCGTGCAGAGGCGCGGAGCCACCGGCCTTCAGCGCGTCGGGCAGATGCTCGGGCTTGGTCTCCTCCAGGTGGTTGGCCCAGCCCTCGGCGTGCATCGATTTCGGGAATTTCATGTCGGCCTCCGGTCGTCGTTGTCGACGTTTGCGATGGAGCCGACTGTGAGGTGACCCGGCGGCGCGCCATGCCGGTGCAAGCTCCTTCGCCTTGTAGGACAAAGGGCTTGGGGTGTATGTACTTGTGACCGCTGTGAGGGCGCGGCTTAGAAACCCCCCACCGGCAACGTGCCGTCACGCTGCAGCCAGTTGCGCGGTGAATAGCGGCTGGCCGCGTCCGTCACATGCAGCGTGTAGGCATGGCGCGATTTGTCGGAGCGGTTCGCCGCCGAGTAATGCGGCAGCAGGCCGTGGAAGACGACCAGGGAACCCGCCTCGACCTCCAGTGGAATGGCCTGGCGGGAATCCGCCGCGGGCCAAGGCGTCGCGTCGATCTGCTCCATCCAGGCCTTGCGGCCCTCGCGCACAAAGCGCTCGCGCAGCACGCCGCGCTCGCCCTTGTGGCCGCCGGGCTCGGTCCACAGGCAGCCGTTGTGCAGCGTCGCATCCTCCAGCGCGAACCAGAAGGTAGTCACCGTGATGGGGTCGCTCTCGAAGAAGCTCGCGTCCTGGTGCCAGCGCACCTCACCGCCGATGCCGGGCTGCTTGAAGATGAACATGCTCTGCCAGACCTGCGGCTGCTTCAGCCCGAGCTCGGCCGCCACGCCGCGCAGCGCCTGGCCTTTGGAAAAGGCGCTGAAGACCGGGTCGAGGTCGTGCATCGCATGGCCGATCTTGTTGATGRCCAGGGCCTTGTCGACGCGCAGCCGGCCCTCGGCATCGAAGGCCTCCTCCTCGAAGAAGCAGCGCATCTGGTCGCCGCTGTCGAGAAAGTAGTCGTCGACATGGCGCTGCTGCTCTTCGGTAGTGAAGACGGGGCGCTGCTCGCCGGGATCGAAGGCATCGACGATGTCGAGGGCGCGCTGGCGCAGCGCGGCGATGTCGGCGGCCGTCTTGAAGCCGGGGATGACGAGATAGCCCTGTTCGGCGTATACGGAGGCAAGGTCGGCGGAGTTCGTCATGAGCTTGTAGGAAGGAGTTGTGCGGATTGTGTGACCAGTGSGGGGCGCCCACAGTGCGGCCACGTCAACACCCCGGGAGACTCCCGATGAAAGTGCTCAAGGTCCTGCTGATCGCCATCGTCGCGCTGCTGGTGTTGTGCGTGGGCGGCGGGCTGATGCTGTCGCCGAAGTACACGCTCTCGCGTACGGTGAAGATCAACGCCGCGCCGGACAAGATCYACGCCCTCGTCGCCGATCCGCGCAGCTGGAAAGCCTGGAGCGCCTGGAACCAGCGCGATCCGGCCATGGCCATCGAATACAGCGGCCCCGCCTCGGGCGCCGGCGCCGTCTGGGCCTGGAAGAGCAAGAGCCAGGGCGATGGCCGCATGACCTTCACGACGGCCGAGGCGCCCAAGCGCCTGGGCTATGAGCTCTATTTCCCCGACTTCGGCACCACCTCGACCGGCGATTTCCGCCTCGAGACCAACGGTGGTGCCACCCAGGTGACGTGGTCGATGGACGGCGACATGGGCAGCAACCCGGTCTACCGCTGGATGGGCCTGTTCATGGACAAGATGGTCGGGCCGGATTTCGACGCGGGGCTGGCGAACCTGAAGGCGCTGGCCGAGAAGTAGGGCCTGTTAGCCCTGCGGCGATGGGCCGCGAAGGCCCGCCGCAAGGGGCCAATCTAGACGCAGCGTGCAGCCCGCACTCATGTGCGGGCAAGGGCTGCAACAACGAGTGGCCACTTGCGGCGGGCCTTCCCGAAGGGTTGTGGCCAGAAGGGCCGCATGCTGTGTTGCAAATCCTCGCTGGGTATCAACCCAGCTTGCGGTTTGCTGTCGTGCCTGCGGCCCTTCTGGCCACAACGCGACCCATCTCCGCAGGGCTAACAGGCCCAACGAACAACCCCGCGGCCCCCAGCAGGATGGCCGCCGCGCCCAGCCATTGCAGCGGCGCCAGTTCGTGCCCCAGGGCCAGCCAGTCCACGAGGATGGCGACCACCGGGTAGAGGAAGGACAGGCCGCCCTGCAGCGCCGTCGGCAGGCGCTGCACGCCGGCATACATCAGCGCGTACATCAGCCCGGTGTGCACGACGCCCAGCACCACCAGCGGCATCCAGCCCAGTGCCGTCTGCGGCAGGTGGCCGAGGTCGGCAAAGGGCGCCAGCATCAGCAGGCCCACGGCGACCTGGATCAGAGCGATCAGCGGGGCGGACATGCCGCTCAGGCGCTTGGCGACAACGGCCGCCACCGCCCACAGCGCCGCGGCACCCAGGGCCATCGCCACGCCCAGCCCGAAGTTGCCGCCGACATAGCCGGCGCTCGGCCGTGCCTGCACGATGAGCACCATGCCCGCAAAGGCCAGGGCCACCCAGGCCAGCCGCGCCAGGCTGAGCCGCTCGCCGAAGAACACCACGCCCAGGCCCATCAGCAAAAAGGGCTGCAGGTTGTAGACCGCCGTGGCCACGGCCACCGAGGCCCGGCCGTAGGCGCCGAACAGCAGCACCCAGTTCAGCACGATGGCCACGCCCCCCAGCACGGCCAGCCCGAGCTCCCGCGCGCTCGGCCGGCGCCACAGACCCAGCACCGTGCAGATCAGCGCCAACGTCAGCAACCCGAAGCCGCAGCGCCAGAACACGACGTCCAGCGGCGCCAGGCCGGACAGCAGCACGAAGTAACCGATCGAGCCCAGCAGGCTCATCGCACTGCCCATCTCGAKGGCGCCACGGGTAGTGGGGGACACGGTGCTTCCTTGCAATGACGAGGAATGCCATTGTTTCAAGGTC
>NZ_JBFUMO010000181.1:0-10215 GCF_054049355.1 Roseateles sp. P5_E11
GCCTGGTCGTGGTCGTGGATGGAACAGGGGCCGACGATGACAAGCAGGCGGTCGTCGCGGCCATGCAGCACGTCACTGATCTGCTGGCGGGCCTGCTCGACCAGCTCCAACGTCGCGTCGGGGATGGGCAGTTCCTCGAGCAGCAGGGCCGGGCTGATCAGCGCGCGGACGGCGCCGATGCGGGTGTCATCGGTACGCGTCGTGTCGCGCGTCTCGTCGCGGGAGCCCGCTTCGCGGTCGTGGTGGGGATCGTCTAAAGGTTTCATTGCAGGGCTCCAGGCAAGCCCCGCATTTTGCCGGCTCTATCGAGCCGTCGGTTCACCGCTTGGCGGCGGCAAAGCACACCGCCAGCGCAGAGAGGCCAAAACCGGCCAGCGCCAGCGGCTCCAGGCGCTCGCCCAGCAGCACGAAACCCATCAGCGCCGACACGCCCGGGATCAGGAAGAACAGCCGCGCCACCTGCCCCGCCTGGCCGCGGCGGATCATGATGAACATCAGGCTGAAGGCGCCAATGGAGTTCACCAGGCCCAGCCACAACCACGAGCCGATCAGCTCGGGCGCCCAGTCGATGGCAAATCCTTCGGTCGGGCCTGCCACCGCAGCAACGGCCAGGGCCGACACGGCCATCTGCACGCCGGCACCGCTGCGCAGGTCCATGTGGGCGCAGAAGCGCTTCTGGTAGAGCGTGCCGGCGACGAGGCCGAGCAGGCCCAGGCCGGCCACGGCGTAGGCGGTCCAGGCGCCGTTCAGAGGCTTGTCGGCGATGACCAGGCCCACACCCACCAGGCCGCCGAGCAATGCCAGCAACTGGCGCTGGCCAATGCGCTCGGCCAGCCACAGGTGGGCACCCAGGGCCGTCGCCAGCGGCATCAGCCCGATCAGCAGCCCGGCCACGCCGGCGCTCAGGCCCCATTGCAAGGCGAAGTAGATGCAAGAGAAGTGCAGCACCTGCATCAGCAGGCCGACGACGGCCAGATGCGCCCAACCACGCGCCCGGTGCGGCCAGGGCGCGCAAGTGGCCATCGCTACAGCGAGCAGCACGACAGCGGCGAGGCCGAAGCGCAGGGTCAGCAAGGTCAGCGGCCCGGTGTGCGGCAGGGCCAGCTTGCCGGCGACGTAGCCGCTGCTCCACAGCAAGATGAAGAGCAGCGGCAGGCTGGACGCGACGACAGCGCTCAGCAGCCGATCGATCGGGCCGGGCCGGAAGGACCGGGCCATGCAGGGCGACAACGATGTGGTGGACATGGCAGCTCCTTAAAGGGATGGCTGCACTCTAGGAATCAATGGTCCAGGACACAATCCATCCAATAGTCGATTCAGAGTTTCCAAACGGAGCACAGTTACCATGGGCCGCCTTGAAGACCTGCAAGCCTTCGCCCGCGTCGTCGACGCCAAGGGCTTTTCGGGCGCCGCACGCCTGCTGGGCACCACCAAGTCGGCCGTCAGCAAGCAGGTGGTGAGGCTGGAGGACCAGCTCGGCACGCGGCTGCTGCACCGCACGACGCGCAGCGTCAGCCCGACGGCCGAGGGCCAGGCCGTCTACGAGCGCGCGTTGCGGCTGCTGGACGAGTCGCTGGCGCTGGAGACTGAGTTGGCCGGCCGCCGTGACGAGCCGCGCGGCGTGCTGCGGCTGTCGGTATCCACCGCCTTCGGCAATCTGCAGTTCACGGCGCTGGTGGCGGCGTTCTGCGCGCGGTACCCACAGATCGACGTCGTGCTGGGGCTGAACGACCGCTATGTCGACCTGGCCGAGGAAGGCTTCGATGTCGTGCTGCGGCTGACGCACAAGCCGTCGGACGGGTTGGTGGCGCGGCGGCTGGCAACGATCCGCTTCGTGCTTTGCGCCGCGCCGGCCTACCTCGAGACTCATGGCGAACCCCTGGCGGTAGCCGACATCTCCGGGCACCGCTGCCTGCGCTTTGGCTATCTGCAATCGCCCGACCGCTGGCGCTTCCGCCACGGCGAACTGGGCGAAGCCGAGGTCGAGACCCGCGGCGCGCTTCGCTTCGAAAGCGGGCTGACGGCCAACAGCAGCGAATCCCTGCGCGTGGCCGCCCTGGCCGGCCTGGGCCTGGCCGTGCTGCCCACCTATGCCGTCGGCGCAGACCTGCGCGCGGGGCGGCTCAAGGCCGTGCTGCCCGACTGGCAGCCGGTCGGCGGCCTGGCGGATGCCAACACCCTGTACGCCGTCTACCTGCCCAACCGCCATCCGGCGCCCAAGGTGCGGGCGCTGATCGACTTCATGCTGGAGCAGATGGGCGACGTGCCGCCGTGGGACCGCGACTGAGAGAATCACGGGCTATGCCGCTGATCCCCTACGCCCTCACCCGCCCCTTCCTGTTCGGCCTGGACCCCGAGCACGCCCATGAGCTGACGCTGAACAGCATCGCGAAGCTGCAGAACACGCCCGCGCAACTGCTCTGGTGCGGCGAACGCATCAGCGATCCGGTCACCATCGCCGGCCTGCGCTTCCCGAACCGCATCGGCCTGGCCGCCGGCCTGGACAAGAACGGCCGCTGCATCGACGGCCTGGGCGCGATGGGCTTCGGTTTCATCGAGGTCGGCACCGTGACGCCCAAAGGCCAGCCGGGCAACGACAAGCCGCGCATGTTCCGCCTGCCCGAAGCCCACGCGCTGATCAACCGCCTGGGCTTCAACAACGAGGGGCTCGCAAGCTTCATCGCCAACGTGAAGCGCGCCCACAGCTTCCGCAAGGCCGGCGGCATCCTCGGCCTGAACATCGGCAAGAACGCCGCGACGCCCATCGAGAACGCTGCGGACGACTACCTGCTCGGCCTGGAGGGCGTGCATCCGCATGCCGACTACATCACCGTCAACATCTCCAGCCCCAACACCAAGAACCTGCGCGCGCTGCAGAGCGACGAAGCACTGGGTGCCTTGCTGGGCACGCTGCAGCAGCGCAAGCAACAGCTCGACAGCCAGAGCGGTCGGCGCGTGCCGATGTTCGTCAAGATCGCGCCAGATCTGGAGGAAGACCAGGTTGCCGTCATCGCCCAGACGCTGAAGGCCAACGGCATCGACGGCGTCATCGCCACGAACACGACGATCGCGCGCGACGCCGTCAAGGGCCTGCCCTATGCGAACGAGATGGGTGGCCTGTCGGGCGCCCCGGTCTTCGAGGCCAGCAACCGCGTCATTCGCCTGCTGCGCGCAGCCCTGCCGGCGGGCTATCCCATCATCGGTGTGGGCGGCGTCATGAGCGGTGCCGACGCGCGCGCCAAAATCACCGCCGGTGCCGACCTTGTGCAGGTCTACACCGGCCTCATCTACAAGGGCCCGGGCCTCGTCAGCGACTGCGCGAGGGCCCTGGCCCAGCGTTGAATATCGCCATGCGACTCGCCGCCCTCGCTCTCTGCGCCGCACTGCTCACCGGCTGCGCGACGCCGGATCGCGATGCGCGGCTGAAGCCCGGCGTCAGCGGCGAGACGGACGTCATCGCACTCTATGGCCAGCCGGTGCGCACCTGGCCCGAGGCTGACGGCGGCCGGACGCTCGAATATTCGAACCAGCCGATGGGCCGGCACAGCTACATGGTTCGCCTGGCCGTCGATGGCCGGCTGGTCCGCATCGAGGACGGCCTCTCCCCTGCCGGCCGCGCCCGCATCGAGCCGGGCATGACGCCCGAACAGGTCAGCCGCATCCTCGGCCGCGAGCGCACGCGTGTGTTCTTCCGCCTCAGCGGCGAAGACGTCTGGGACTGGACCATCGAGCCCGACCAGGCGGGCTATGGCCTGCGCTTCAACGTCCACTTCAAGGACGGCGCCGTCGTTCGCACGACGCAGAGCATGGTGTTCCCGAGCCGGCTCTTCCCGGGCTTCGATGATTGACGCCCGCAAGGGCACATTACCGTTGCGGGTCGAGTAGGCTTCGGCCCCGTTTTCAGGGAGAAGTCATGAGAATCATCGCGCAGGCCAGCGTCACGCTGGCCCTGTTGTCGTCTGCACTCGCCGGCGCCCAGGCGCCCAAGCTACCCATCGAGGCCTTCTTCAGGCCGCCGGCTTTCGAGCGCGCCGTGCTGTCGCCTGACCAGAGCCGCGTCGCCGTCCTCGTCAACCGCCCTGGCGAGCGCACCAAGCTCGCGCTGGCTCGGGTAGACGACGACAGCCCCACCGACGTCGTCGCAGCCGTGGACCGGCTCGACGTCGCCAGCGTCCACTGGCTCAATCCCAACCGGCTGGTCTTTCAGGCCTGGCAGCGCCACGAACTGCGCGACACGCCAGTCTCCACGGGCCTCTGGGTGCTGGACGTGCGCAGCGGCGAGGTGACGCAGCTGATCTCCACGCGCTTCAACATCAACCCCGGCCAGGCCCAGACCGGCACGCGCATCAAGGAAGCCGTTGACAAACTGCTGCCCTGGAACTGGCGGTTGCTGCGCGCGCTGGACGACGACAGCGACGACGTCATGGTGCAGCGCTACACCTGGGACGAGAACGGCGAGTTCAGCCACGAGGTGCTGGGCCGGCTCAACACGCGCACGGGCAAGCTGACGCTGGTTACCGACAACGTGCCCAACCGCGTGGCCGAGTGGCTGGTGGACGGCAAGGGCCAGCCGCAGGCCTGCATCACGATGGAGGGCGCGGGCTTCGGCGTGCATCTCTTCGACGCCGAGACCCGGTCCTGGAAGCTCTGGCGCTCCGGCCGCCGCAACATCGACCCCATGCCGATGCCGCTGGCGCGCCTGCCGGGCGGTGACCTGCTCGTGGCCGGCCATGACGCGGCCGAGTCCAAGGGCGACATCCGCATCGTGCAGCGCCTCAGCGCGATGGGCGACAGCCGCCAGACCCTGCTCTCCATCCGTGGCTACGACTGGACCGGCCACCCGGTGCTGGACCGCGACAGCGGCCGGCTGATCGGCCTGCGCTACGAGGCCGATGCCGCTGACACCGCCTGGTTCGACAAGGACATGAAGGCCCTGCAGGCCGAGATCGACAAGCTGCTACCCGCCACCGTCAACGCCATCAGCTGCCGCGACTGCCTGAAGGACAAGCGCGTGCTGATCCACGCCGCATCCGACCGCCAGCCTGAAATCATTTACGCCTATGACCGCGACAGCCGCCAGCTGAAGATGCTGTTCCGGTCGCGTCCGTCCGTACGTGCCGCCGACATGGCGGAGCGCGAGGTTCTGCGCGTGAAGACCCGCGACGGCCTGGCCATGCCCGTGCAACTGACCAAGCCGCTCGGTGCGGCCGCCTCGCGTCCAGCGGTCGTGCTCGTGCACGGCGGCCCCTGGGTGCGGGGCAATCACTGGTACTGGAACGACATGGCGCAATTCCTCGCCAACCGCGGTTACCTCGTCATCGAGCCGGAATTCCGGGGCAGCGAGGGTTACGGAGAGCACCATGAAAACCTTGGCCGCAAGCAATGGGGCCAGGCCATGCAGGCCGACCTCGCCGACGCCGCCCAATGGGCCGTCGACAAAGGGCTCGCCGACCCCAAGCGCATCTGCGTCGCCGGTGCCAGCTACGGCGGCTACGCCACGCTCATGGGCTTGGTGCGCAACCCGGAGCTCTTCCGCTGCGGCTTCGAGTGGGCGGGGGTTACCGACCCGGCCTCGCTGTTCAGCCGCAGCCACACCGACATTCAGAGCATGTGGGCCGAACACGACCTCAAGCTGCTGGTCGGCGACCCGGTGAACGACGCGGAGATGCTCGCCACCAATGCGCCCGTCAAGCTCGCCGCCAAGATCAAGCAGCCGCTGCTGATGGCCTATGGCGCCGAGGACCGCCGCGTTGAGGTCCAGCAGGGCGTCGACATGAAAAAGGCCCTGGAAGCCGCAGGCCATCGAAGCCTGGAATGGGTGGTGTACCCCAACGAGGGCCATGGCTGGCGCTCGTTGGAGACGAGCGTGGACTTCTGGGGCCGCGTGGAGCGCTTCCTGGAGCGCCACATCGGCGCCGCAGCGGCCACCCCTTAGTCGATCGAGTTTGAGACGCCCATGAAAAAGCCCTGGATCAGGATGACCAGGGCTGTACGGGTCGTGAGCTGCCTGCGCGCCGTTGGGAGCGCGCAGGCAGTTCAACCGCGATCAGGAATCGCGGCGGCGACGCGAGGCGAGGAAGCCGATGACGCCCAGGCCTGCACCCAGAAGGGCGTAGGTTTCGGGTTCCGGCACCGCAGCCGCGACAGAGCTGATGGCGTATGTGGACGAGCCGGTAGCGCCACCCAGGACGGAGTAGTAGTAGCTGCCCGAACCCAGCGCCACGGTGTTTGCGGTGTTAAATCCCCAAGCGCCCACAAAGGAATCGTCACCGCCACCAACCATGTGGTCAGCTCCTGAGGAGTACAGCGTGTAAGCCGAACCCAAGAAGCTGCCGGGATTGGCGATCACGCTGCTGGTCAGCGTGCTGCTGGTACCAAGCGAGAACGAAAAGGTGTCGAACACGGCGCCAGAGACGGTGTTGCCACCGACTTCAAACGCATCATGCGCCCCCCAGTTGAAGGAAGCAGCTTGGCTGCTGAGCGCGGTTAGAGCCACCACGGATGCGGCGGCGAGGTTTTTCAATTTCATTGCGTAGCTCCTGACTTTGGACGGTCAAGCACAACCGCCGGAAACCATTGTGCAGTGCAGCGAAGACTGTTGAATCGCCTGCATACCCCTTGCACTAGGGACATCACGGGCCGGGTTTGTAGCAACTTGTAAACGCCGCCCTAAGCTTTGTCAGATGTGCACCAAGTCACGGCCGGCTGTCACCTTTTCTGAGCGCATGCACCTTATTCGGCCGTCAGGCGCGCGACCTTCTGCAGGCCGTCCACCGCTTTGCCCTTGCGGGCGCGTTTGCCAGCGTGGGCAGCCAAGGACTGGTTCTTCAGCAATTCCTCGCGCGGCTTGCCGCCGCGGCCGCTGCCGAGCACGCGCAACTGGGTCGTGAAGCAGGCGATGGACGCCACGCTGTCCTTGGCCTCCAGGTCCATCAGCATCAGACCCTTGCCGCCCTTGGGCTGGTGCTTGAGTTCATCCAGCGGGAAGCTCAAAAGACGCCCCTGGGCGCTCAGCACGCCAAGCTGGAGAGCGACTACGTCGTTAGGCACTGCGGCCAGGAGCGGCAGCTCGCCGTCGTCAAGCGCAAGGAAGGTCTTGCCGGCCTTCTGGCGCCCGACCAGGTCGCCGATCTGGGCGATCAGGCCATAGCCGGTCGAACCGGCAAACACCAGGCGCTGGTTCGGTGCACCGGCAACGTAATGGGCGATCTGGCTGCCCGTCTCCAGCTCGATCATGGTCGTGATGGGCTGGCCGTCGCCACGGCCACCGGGCAAGGTCGAGATGGGGACGGAGTAGACCCTGCCGTTGCTGCCGACCACGATGAGGGGATCGACGCTGCGGCAGCGGAACGCCCCCCACAGCGTGTCGCCGGCCTTGAAGGTCTGGGCGGCGATGTCGACCTCGTGGCCCTTGAGCGCCCTCACCCAGCCCTTCTGGCTGACGATGACGGTGACCGGCTCGTCGACGATCTTCACTTCGGCAACGACGCGCTTGTCGGCCTGGATCAGCGTGCGGCGGTCGTCGCCGAACTGCTTGGCGTCAGCCTCGATCTCCTTGATGACGGTGCGGCGCAGCGCCGGGGTGGAGCCGAGGATGTCTTCCAGCTTCGTGCGCTCATCGCGCAGCTTGGACAGCTCCTGCTCGATCTTGATGGCCTCCAGCCGTGCCAATTGACGCAGGCGGATTTCAAGGATGTCTTCCGCCTGACGGTCGCTGAGCTTGAAATGCTCGATCAGCGCGGCCTTGGGCTCGTCGGACTCGCGAATGATGCGAATGACCTCGTCGATGTTCAGCAGCACCAGCTGCCGGCCTTCGAGCACATGGATGCGGTCGTTGACGTGGGCCAGGCGATGCTCGGTGCGGCGGCGCACCGTCGTCTGGCGGAAGCCCACCCACTCGGCCAACACCTGGCGCAGGCTCTTCTGTGTCGGCCGCCCGTCGGCGCCGATCATCGTCATGTTGACGGGCGCGCTGCTCTCCAGGCTGGTGTGGGCCAGCAGCGTGTTGATCAGGTCCTGCTGCTCGACGGTGCGGCTCTTGGGCTCGAAGACGATGCGCACGGCCGCGTCCTTGCTGGACTCGTCGCGCACGCCGTCCAGCACCGCCAGCAGACTGGCCTTGAGCTGCAACTGGTCGGCCGACAGTGTCTTCTTGCCCGCCTTGACCTTGGGGTTGGACAGCTCCTCGATCTCTTCCAGCACCTTCTGCGCGCTGGTGCCGTGCGGCAACTCGGTGACGACGAGCTGCCACTGGCCGCGCGCCAGATCCTCGATCTTCCAGCGGGCACGCACCTTCAGGCTGCCCCTGCCCGAGGTGTAGGCCGCGCGGATGTCCTCAGGCGCGCTGATCAGCTGGCCGCCGCCAGGGAAGTCCGGGCCGGGGATCAGATCGAACAGCGCTTCGTCGGAGAGCTTGTCGTCCTTCAGCAGCGCCACGGCCGCAGCGGCCACCTCACGCAGGTTGTGGCTGGGAATCTCGGTGGCCAGGCCCACGGCGATACCGCTGGCACCGTTCAGCAGCACGAAGGGCAGGCGCGCCGGCAGCTCGACCGGTTCCTGCGTGGTGCCGTCGTAGTTGGCGCGGAAGTCCACCGTGCCTTCGTCGATCTCGTCCAGCACCAGGCGGGCGATGGGCGCCAGGCGCGCTTCCGTGTAGCGCATCGCCGCAGCGCCGTCGCCGTCGCGGCTGCCGAAGTTGCCGTGGCCGTCGATCAGCGGGTAGCGCAGCGAAAAGTCCTGCGCCATGCGCACCAGCGCGTCATAGACCGACYGGTCGCCATGCGGGTGGAAGTTGCCGAGCACGTCGCCGACGACCTTGGCGCCCTTGACGGGCTTGGCACCGGAGTTGCCGCTCCAGCCCAGGCCCAGGCGCTGCATCGCGTAGAGGATGCGGCGTTGCACGGGCTTTTGCCCGTCGGCATAGGACGGCAGCGCGCGCCCCTTGACGACGCTGAGCGCGTATTCGAGATAGGCCTGCTGGGCGTAAGCGCCCAGCGTCAGCGTGTTGTCGCCACCGTCGTCGGTGGGCGGGTTGAAGTCGATGGGGGTCTGGGAACTCATGGATGCAAGGTCAAACGCTGCGCGCGGGCCGGTTGGCTCTGCTGCAGCAGGGCCCAGTACAACTCGAGGACGAGATGCACGTGGGCCTGGGTTTCATCGATGTCGGGCACGCGGTTGCCGGCCCGGCGCACAGCGCCTTCGCCGGCATTCCAGGCCGCCAAGGCTGCGTCGATGCGGCCAAAGCGGCGCATCAGATCGGCCAGCATGCGGGCGCCGGTGTGGATGTTGATACGGGGCTCGATCAAGCGCGCCGCCTCGGCAGGCGAGGCGTAGCGGCTGGCCGTTTCGGGCGTGATCTGCATCAGGCCCGTTGCGCCGCGCGGGGACACGGCGTTGCGCTGGTAGCCGGACTCGACCGCAATGATGGCCTTCAGCAGGTCGGCGTCCACGCCGTGCTGGGCGGCGGCCTCGCGCACCCAAGGCTGGACGGCCTTCACTTCGGGAGCGATGTCCAGCCAGTTCAGCAGCGCCAGGCCCGCGTCCGTCTTGCCCGGCACGCGCTTCATGCCGACGCTGCCGAGCACGGGGGCATAGCGCGCGTCGAGTTGGCGCGGCGAGAAGTGGGCCATGCCGGCTGAGTCGACATAGCCCCACAGCTCGGCATGCACCGGCAGTGCCAGGCCGGCCAGCAGCAGGAGCAGCCATGGCTTCATGCGGCCTCCAGCCCGAGGGCCACACGCGCCTGGAATTCGCGGTCCAGCAGCGACATGACGATCAGCGAGTCATAGCCGTCAGCGCCGTCGGTTGTCACGCGCACGCTCTCACGCAGCCGGCCTTCCTCGACAAAGCCTTCGCTGCGATACAGCTCGAGGGCGCGCGTGTTCAGCGCCGTCACGTCCAGCCAGAAGCGATGGGATTTCAGCTGCGTGAAAGCCATGGCCTTGAGCTGGCGTACGGCCGAGCGCCCCAGGCCGCGGCCCTTGGCCTGCAGCACCAGGCGCTTCAGCTCGACCGAGCCGTTCGGGTTGCGGCAGCCCTGCAGGATGACAAAGCCGATGCGTTCCAGTTCGTCACCTTCTTCAAGGATGAAGTGGCGTGAGTCGGGAAAGCGGATGGCGCCTTCGTGCTGCGGGCGCTCCCAGGGCGTGATGAAGGGCAGGTTGGTACCGTCGCGCTCGACCGAGACGACCCAGTCGAGGTCGGACAGCATGGTGG
>NZ_JBFUMO010000182.1:0-10206 GCF_054049355.1 Roseateles sp. P5_E11
CCTCCTGCACAACGCGCCAGCCGCCTCGATGCCTCTGCTTACTCGGCCACTCTGACCCCCAGCAAACCTCGCGCGACGCCTCCCGTCGTCGTCGCGCCCGCCGCCGCTCCGGTCGCGGTGCCGACAGCCGAAGTGCTGCGGCTTCCCACCCCCACCTCCAGCCCCGCTGCCGCCAGGCCGGGACTGCCCATAAAAACAGCCAGCARGGCGCCGGCCAGAGCCGCCGCGCCCAAACGCACGCGAAAACCCGCCGGCGCCGCCAAGCTCTTCGTGCTCGACACCAATGTGCTGATGCACGACCCGATGTCGCTGTTCCGCTTCGAGGAGCACGACGTCTTCCTGCCCATGATCACGCTCGAGGAGCTGGACGGCCACAAGAAGGGCATGACCGAGGTCGCCCGCAACGTGCGCCAGGTCAGCCGCGAACTGGACCAGCTCGCCGCCAGCCTGAAGACCAGCGGCATCGAGGAGATGGCCAAGGGCCTGGCCCTGGCCGGCACGGGCCACCGCGAAGCCGAAGGCAAGCTCTTCTTCCAGACCGAGCTGATCGATGCGCCGCTGCCGCAAGGCCTGCCCCAGGGCAAGGCGGACAACCAGATCCTGGGCGTCGTCCAGGCGCTGAAARGCCTGCACCCCGGCCGCGAAGTGGTGCTGGTGTCCAAGGACATCAACATGCGCATCAAGGCCCGCGCCCTGGGCCTGCCGGCGGAGGACTACCGCAACGACAAGACGCTGGAAGACTCCGACCTGCTCTACACCGGCGTCCAGGCGCTGCCCTCGGATTTCTGGGACCGCCATGGCAAGACCATGGAGAGCTGGCAGCAGGGCGGCACGACCTACTACCGCATCAGCGGCCCGCTCGTGCCCACGCTGCTGATCAACGAGCTGGTCTACCTGGAGGCGCCCGGCGAGACGCCCCTGTACGCCAAGGTCACCGAGATCACCGGCAAGACGGCCGTGCTGCGCACGCTGAAGGACTACGGCAATCAGAAGCACGCCGTCTGGGGCGTGACGTCGCGCAACCGCGAGCAGAACTTCGCGCTGAACCTGCTGATGGACCCGGAATGCGACTTCATCACGCTGACCGGCACCGCCGGCACCGGCAAGACGCTGATGACGCTGGCCGCCGCGCTCGCCCAGGTTTTCGATGACCGCCGCTACAGCGAGATCATCGTCACCCGCGTGACCGTGCCCGTGGGCGAGGACATCGGCTTCCTGCCCGGCACCGAGGAAGAAAAGATGGGCCCCTGGATGGGCGCCCTGGACGACAACCTCGAGGTGCTGGCCAAGGGAGGCTCCACCGCCGGCGAATGGGGCCGCGCCGCCACCAACGACCTGGTGCGCAGCAAGATCAAGATCAAAAGCCTGAACTTCATGCGCGGGCGCACCTTCCTGAACAAGTTCGTCATCATCGACGAGGCCCAGAACCTGACGCCCAAACAGATGAAGACCTTGATCACGCGCGCCGGACCGGGCACCAAAATCGTCTGCCTGGGCAACCTGGCGCAGATCGACACGCCCTACCTGACCGAGGGCAGTTCAGGCCTGACGTTTGCGGTTGACCGCTTCAAGGGCTGGGCCCACAGCGGCCACGTGACGCTGGCCCGCGGCGAGCGCTCGCGGTTGGCGGATTTCGCTTCCGAAGTTCTTTGAACCGATGCGGCCCCTTCGTGGGGCCGTTTCTTTTCCATCAAATGGTTGCGATACCATTTCGCATCCACTGTCTGGCATTCCCATGATCTACCGCTCCMTCGGCCGCACTGGCTGGAACATCTCTGCCATCGGCTTCGGCGCCTGGGCCATCGGTGGCACCTGGGGCCATACGGACGACAGCGCCGCGATGGCGGCCCTGCACCGGGCGCTGGACCGCGGTGTGAACTTCTTCGACACCGCCGACGTCTACGGCGATGGCCACAGCGAGCGCCTGCTGGCCCGCCTCAAGCGCGAGCGCCCCGGTGAAGCCTTCTACATCGCCACCAAGGCCGGCCGGCGCCTGAACCCGCACGTCGCCGAGGGCTACCGCGATCTGCGGCCCTTCATCGAGCGCAGCCTGAAGAACCTCGGGACCGACAGCCTGGACCTGCTGCAGCTGCACTGCCCGCCCAGCGCCGTCTACGCCATGCCCGAGGTCTTCGGCGCGCTCGACGACCTGGTGCGCGAGGGCAAGCTACGGCACTACGGCGTCAGCGTTGAGCGCATCGACGAAGCCCTCGCGGCGCTCAAGTTCCCTKGCGTGCAGTCGGTGCAGATCATCTACAACCTGTTCCGCCAGCGGCCCGCCGAAGCCTTCCTGCCTGCGGCCCAGGCGGCGCAGGTTGGCGTGCTGGCGCGGCTGCCACTGTCCAGCGGCATGCTGAGCGGCAAGTTCACGCGCGACAGCCGCTTCGGTGCCGACGACCACCGTGGCTTCAACCGCCAGGGCGAGGCCTTCGACAAGGGCGAGACCTTCTCGGGCGTCGACTATGAACAGGGCCTGGCCGCCGTCGAAGAGCTGCGTGCGCTGCTGCCGCCTGGCATCAGCATGGCCCGCCTCGCGTTGCGATGGATCCTGATGAACGAAGCCATCACGACCGCCATCCCCGGCGGCCGCACGCCCGCGCAGGTGGATGAGAACGTCAGCGCCGCCGACCTCGATGCCCTGCCTGCGCCGCTGATGCAGTCGCTGGCCGACCTCTACCAGCGCCGCATTGCACCGCAGGTGCACGGCCTGTGGTGAGCCGCTTTCACGTCACATGAAAAAAAGCGGCCCGAGGGCCGCTGCTTCGTTTTCCCTGCGAGAGATCAGACACGGCAACGGCGACCTGCCGCCAAGCCTGCCAGTGCGATGCCCACCAGGGCCATCGAGGCCGGCTCCGGCACATTGACGGTGATGTCGGTGGTCGCAAGGGTGGCGCCGGCCGCATCGGTGACGAACAGTCGGAAGTCCGTCGAGCTGGCCGCATACGGGTTGAAGTTGAAGCCCGGTGTCGTCAGGAAGGACATCTCCAGATTCCACGATTCGCCCAGGAACGTCGGCAGGCCCGCGGTCAGCAGGTCGATGTCGGTGTAGCTGACGGCGGCGCTGCTGTCGGTGTCGATGCCCAGCCAGATCTTGCAGCCCTGGCAGCCCCGAATGTCGTAGGCAAAGTCGAAGCTCCAGTTCGCGTAGTTCTTGCCGTCTGGCAGGTAGACGCCACCTTGCGCCTGGAAGTTACGCACGCCGTCATTGGCCAGAAAGGCGCTGTTCTTGTACGCATGGGCGCCGACGGCGACCTTCACACCGCTGGCCGCCACAGCGGCGAACTGCACGGTCTCCAGGCCGCTGCTGCCCGCAGGCGGCCAACCATCCGCCGCCGTCAACATCGTCAAGGCGGCATGCGCCGAGAGCGGGGCCAGGCCGGCGAAAGCCGCCGTGGCAAGCATCTTCTTGATCATCTGTTTGTCTCCAGTGTGGGCAATGTTTTGCAGGCCCTGTTGACGCAACGACACGCTTTGGGGCGACGCACAATCCCTAGCGCATCAACCATGCCAACACCTCGCCGCTTGTAGGACGGTCCAGTAGGACGAGCACCGCAGGCAACCTTGAAATGCCCCCACGGTTGAAGGTGGAAATTCCCTCGACATGCGGCAAACCCTAGGGTTAGGCCATTGCGCTGAAATGACCCGTCAGGAGATTGCCACCCAATGCCGATCAGATATCCGGTTAACGATCAGTCGCCGCGCTGAACGGCTTTCGAGAATCGTTTCACGCCGGCATCCTGGGCCGTCGCCTGGCGTCCAGCATTGATCAGCCTGTCGATCTGCTCCGCGGGCAGCTTGAGCCGCGTCGGAATCGCGTTCAGTGCCTGCTCCTCGGTCTCGGGCAAATCAGCAAAGCTGATCTGGGTGACGCTGAACTTGATGTCCTCGCAATGCCATTCCGGGTTCAGCGCCCGCAGCGCGGCCTTGCGTTCGTCGCTGAGACTGCAGCGATAGGTCACCAGGTCGCGCTCCCAGTTGCGCACCATGGGCACAAAGCTCGCATAGCTCATGCGCATGGTGCTCTCGATGGCCGTGTCGACGGCGCCGGATGCGATCTCCATGCCCGAGGGGCCGGCCACCTCGCGGGCCCAGTCCGCGCTCGGGCCCTGGCCAGCATCGACGACGATGAAAAGCAGGCGGCGCATCGTCGCCGCGTCCTGCTCGGGGATGGGGCCATAGGGCGTGTTCAGCAGCACGCGGCTTTGCAGGATGGCCACCAGGCCGAGGTTGTCGGTCAGTCCACCGTCGACGAGCTTCAGATAGCGGCCCGCCTTGGGGTCGGCGTTGTCGCGGAACAACCGCGCTAGCGCCAGCCGCAGCCGGTACTGGTCGTCGCGCTCGTCCCGGCGCACCGCCAGGCCCGGCGGCATTTGCACCTGGCAGGCATCGGGAAAGCGCTCCAGCACCACAGGCGCGAAGAGCAGCGGCACCGCCATCGACGCCGCCACCGCCTCGGAGACCGGATAACTCGCCAGGTCACTGCACAGCGCATCGAAGGCACGCTCATGGAAGGGAAAGGCCAGCCGGTACTGCACATTGCTGGCGCTGATCCACACCACGGGCCGCGAGCGCTTGAACATGTCGGCGAATGTCGCGCCCTTGAAGACATCGTTCTCCAGCCAGTCGTTGAAGTCGCTGCGATCGTTCAGGCCACCGGCAAACAGACGCCGCAGGTTGTTGGGGTTGAGCAGGCTGAAGCGCAGGTTGGCTTCGCCGTCGCGCAGCAGCACCTTGTCGCGGAACTCACGCAGGCCCTCGGCGCCGTGCAGGCCGAAGTAGGCCGACGTCAGCGAGCCACCCGACACGCTGGTGATGAAGCTGACCTCATCCAGCAGCGTGCGCCCTGGCGTCGACGCCTGCTCGCGCAGTCCCTCCAGCACGCCGTAGGAAAACGCCGCCGCACGCAGGCCACCACCCGAGAAACTCAGCGCGACGACGGTATCGGCATCCAGCGGCATGGGTGCGCGCTGCACGGCCTGCAAGGCCACCGGCTTGTTGCGCGGCGGGTTCATCGGGGCACTGGCGCAGGCGGCCAGCAGCAGGCAGGTGCAAAGCAGCAGCAGGGCGCGCATGGAGCGTCTTTCCATCAAGGTCGGGGCATTCTGCCGATGCTGCCAGACCCTGTCTTTATTCCCAGTGACAATCCAGGCCATGCAACAGCCCGACCGCTGGATCGCCCACCTCGACATGGACGCCTTCTATGCGTCCGTCGAGCTGCTGCGCTATCCGCAGCTCAAGGGCCAGGCGGTCGTCATCGGTGGCCGGCGGGCGGATGCGCCGCAGCAGCTGGAAGACGGCAGCTGGCGCTACTCCAAGCTGCGCGACTACACCGGCCGCGGCGTCGTCACGACGTCCACCTACGCCGCGCGGGACCTCGGCGTGTTCTCGGCCATGGGCCTGATGAAAGCCGCCCTGCGCGCGCCCGACGCCATCCTGCTGCCGGCCGACTTCGACAGCTACCGCAAGTACTCGCGCCTGTTCAAGGCCGCCGTCGCCGAAGTCGCACCGGTCATCGAGGACCGTGGCATCGACGAGATCTACATCGACCTGAGCGACGTGCCTGGCGTGCGCGACGCCGTCGGCCACGACCCGCTGGGCGGCGTGAAGGCGGTGGCCCGCGAGATCAAGAACTCGGTGGGCCGCGCCACCGGCCTGACCTGCTCCATCGGCGTCACGCCCAACAAGCTGCTCTCAAAAATAGCCAGCGAGCTGGACAAGCCCGACGGCATCAGCGTGCTGACGCTGGACGACATCCCCACACGCGTCTGGCCCCTGGGCGTGCGCAAGATCAACGGCATCGGCCCCAAGGCGGGCGAGAAGCTCGTCAAGCTCGGCCTGGAAACTGTCGGCGACATCGCCGCCGCCGACCCGGCCTGGCTGGTCGAGCAGTTCGGCGAAAGCTACGGCCAGTGGCTGCACGCCGCCTCGCATGGCCGCGATTCGCGCCCCGTCGTCACGCACAGTGAGCCCGTGTCCATCAGCCGCGAGACCACCTTCGAGCGCGACCTGCACGCCGTGCACGACCGCGCCCTGCTCGGCGGCATCATGGACGAGCTGTGCGAGAGCCTGTCGCGCGATCTGGCCCGCAAGCACTACGCTGGCAAGACGGTGGGCATCAAGCTGCGCTTCGAGGGCTTCGTCACCGTCACGCGCGATCAGACGCTGAAGGCCGCCATCACCAGCGCCGCCGACATCCGCCATGCCGTGGGCTTGTGCCTCAAGCGCGTCACGTTCGACAAGCGCCTGCGGCTGATGGGCGTGCGCATCGGCAACCTCGTGCATGCAAGCGAGGTGCCGCCCCCGGCGCCAGCGCGAGCAGAGCCTCTGCCCACGCTCGACAACCTGAGCTTGTTTTGAGCGACTGGAGCTACAGCGTCTCGGTACGCAGCCTGTGCGAGTTCACTGCCAAGCGCGGCAGCCTGGACCGCCGCTTCACGCCCTCGGCCACGGCGCTGGAGGGCCAGGCCGGCCAGATGGCCGTGCTGGCGCGCCGTTCGCCGGGCTACGAGACCGAGCTGCCGCTGGGGGCCGTCCACGGCAACCTGCGCGTACGCGGCCGGGCCGACGGCTACGAGGCCGACGTGAACCGGCTGGAGGAGATCAAGACCATCCGCGGCCCCGTCGAGGCCATTCCCGACAACCGCCGCGCCCTGCACTGGGCCCAGCTGCAAACCTATGGCGCGCTGATTGCCGCCGACCGCGGCCTGACCGAGCTGGAGCTGGCCCTCGTCTACGTCGATGCCGACACGCAAAACGAGACCGTGCTGCGCGAGAAGGTGACGGCCAGCGAGCTGCAAGCCGCCTTCGAGTTGCGCTGCCGGCAGTTCGAGGCCTGGGCACGACAGGAGGCGGAGCACCGCAAAGCACGCGACGCCGACCTGAGCGCCCTGCCCTTCCCCAAGGGCGAACTGCGCCCCGGTCAGCGCCTGCTCGCCGAGGCCGTCTACCGCGTGGCCGCCAACGGCCGCTGCCTCCTGGCCCAGGCGCCCACCGGCATCGGCAAGACCCTGGGCACGCTGTACCCGCTGCTGCGCGCCATGCCGCTGCAGCAGCTCGACAAGATCGGCTACATGACCTGCAAGGGCACCGGCCGCATCACCGCGCTGGAGGCCCTGCATGCGCTGCGGGAACACACGCCGACGAAATCGCTGCGCGTGCTGACGCTGGTGGCCAAGGAGCAGGCCTGCGAGCACCCCACCAAGGCCTGCCATGGCGACGCCTGCCCGCTGGCCAACGGCTTCTACGACAAGCTGCCCGCCGCCCGCGCCGAGGCCGTGCAGACGGCCTGGCTGGACCCCACTGCCCAGCGCCGCATCGCACTGCAGCATGACGTCTGCCCCTACTACCTCGGCCAGGAGCTGCTGCGCTGGGCCGACGTCGTCGTCGGCGACGTACACCACGCCTTCGACCCCTATGGCCAGCTCTACGGCCTCTCCCAGGCTCAGGGCTGGAAGCTCGCCCTGCTGGTGGACGAGGCCCACAACCTCATCGACCGCGCGCGCGACATGTACAGCGTCAGCCTCAGCCTGGCGCGCGTGCGCGAGGTCATTGCCGAAGCGCCGGCCAGCCTGCGCCCGCCGCTGCGCCGGCTGGCCAAGGAACTGGCCACGCTGAGCCGCCGCCAGCAAGGCGACTACCAGGCGCTGGACACGGTGCCCGACGCCCTCGCCGAGGCCCTGCAACGCGTCAACATCGCCCTGGGCGAGCACGTGCAGAACCACCCGCTCGACGTCGGGGCCATGCTGCAGTTCTATTTCGAGGTGCTGGGCCTGCAGCGCCTGCTGGACCGCTTCGATGCCCATTCGATTTGCGACCTGCAGCGCAGCGCCGCTCCGGGGGACCCCAAGCCGGCGCTGGACGCGCCACGGAACCTCTCGCTGCTGGAAGACGACGACGAGGACGATCCCAACGACGGTCGCGACGTGCTGCTGTCGGTGCGCAACGTCGTGCCAGGGCACTTCCTGAAGGAGCGCTTCGAGGGGCTCAGCAGCGTCACGCTGTTCTCGGCCACGCTCGGGCCGCCCGACTACCAACGCCAGCTGCTTGGCATGCCCGAGGACACCGCCTGGATCGACGTGCCCGCGCCCTTCCCGCCCGAGCACCTGACCGTGCAGGTGGCCCACCGCCTGTCCACGCGCTACGAACATCGCAATGCATCGCTGGACGCGCTGGTGGACCTGCTCGCCCAGCAGTTCACCGAGCACCCCGGCAACTACCTCGCCTTCTTCAGCAGCTTCGACTACCTCGACAAGGCCTCGGCGCGGCTGGCGCAGCGGCACCCGCAGGTCACGCTGTGGAACCAGTCGCGCGCCATGGGCGACGCGGCACGGCGCGCCTTCCTGGACCGCTTCGTGGAGGGCGGCCGCGGYATCGGCTTCGCCGTGCTGGGCGGCGCCTTCGCCGAGGGCGTGGACCTGCCCGGCACGCGGCTGATCGGCGCCTTCATCGCCACCCTCGGCCTGCCGCCGGTGTCACCGCTGCAGGACCAGGTGCGCGAGCGCCTGGACACCCTGTTCGGCGCCGACCACGGCTATGCCGACCTTGTGCCCGGCATGCAGAAGGTCGTGCAGGCCGCCGGCCGTGTGCTGCGCTCCGTGGACGACCGCGGCTGGGTGTGGCTGCTGGACAAGCGCTATGCCCGACCCGAGGTGCGGGCCTTGTTGCCGGGCTGGTGGCAGCTGTAGCCGCAGCCTGGTCAGATTGCGCGATCAAAGGAGAACTCATGTTTGACCACGTCAAGTTCGGCGTCAGCGACTTCGCCGCGAGCAAGGCCTTCTATCTGAAGGCGCTGGCGCCGCTCGGCGTCACGGCGGGCGCGGAAGGCGAGCCGAGCTACGGCATCGAGCTCGTCATCGAGGGCCAGGTGACCAGCCYGTGCCTGTTCGAAACCCACGAGAAGCCGGCCCATCTGCACCTCGCCTTCATGGCGCAGACACGCCAGCAGGTCGATGCGTTCTACCGCGCGGCGCTGGACGCCGGCGCCGCCGACAACGGCGCGCCGGGCCTGCGTCCGAAGTACCACGCGAACTACTACGCCGCCTTCGTCATCGACCCGGACGGTCACAACATCGAAGCGGTCTGCCACGCTCCCAAGGCCTGATATCGCCGTCTTTGTGTAGGGATGTTGCGAGCCGGCTCTCGTGGGCTGCACCCGGTAACCGGCGCCAGGCCAGGGCGTGCCACGCTGCGGGCCTATGAGCCACTTCCTCGCGCCACCCTCACCCACCCGCGCGAGAGCGTCCCGCCTGGCGCCTCTCGCCGTGGCGACCCTGGTTTCGCTGGCCGGCTGCGGCGGTGGCGGCTCCGACTCAGCCACCACCACGCCGACAACGCCCCCTGCTCCTGCGCCGGCCCCGGCGCCAGCACCACCGATCGCCGGAACGCGCATCACCTGCGATCTCGCCAACTTCCAGGCCGACATGCTGGCGGCCGTCAACGCCCGGCGCCGCAGCGGCGCCACCTGTGGCGCACAGGGAGCCTTCGGCCCGGCACCTGATCTGACCTGGAACGCCGCGCTGACCCAGGCCGCCGTGGCGCATAGCGACGACATGGTCACGCACAACTTCTTCAGCCACACCGGCAGCGACGGCAGCACCCTCGGCACCCGCGCGACCGCCGCCGGCTATGTTTGGAGCAGCCTGGGCGAGAACATCGCCGCCGGCCAGTCCAGCGTGGCCGAGGTGGTGGACGGCTGGATGAAGAGCGATGGTCATTGCGCCAACCTGATGAACGCGACCTTCCGCGACATCGGCGTGGCCTGCGTCGCGGGCAACGCCAGCACCACTTACCGCAGCTACTGGACGCAGGACTTCGGCACGCCGCGATAGGTTCCGGACTCGCGGGGCCGGATCGTTGAGTCGGTCAACCAACAACGAAAAAAGCCACGAGGCGAGTCTTTGCGACTCGCCTTCGTGGCTCGTTGACCGAACGGGGGTCAGGCCTTCTTTGCCTTGGCGCGACGGGCAGCGTATGCGCCCAGCAGGGCGAGGCCGACCAGGGCCGCCGCGTCGGGCTCGGGCAACTGATTGCCGGCGGCGCCGATCTGGAAGGTGATGAACTCACCGGTCTGCGCGTCGGTCACGGTGTAGGTGCCGGCAAACATCTGCAGGGAGGCGAACGAGGCGTTGTGGAAAGTCCAGGCTTGATCGGGCGACCAGAACGTGCCTTCCAGGTCTTCGCGCTCGATACCGATGCCCGGAAGCTGGG
>NZ_JBFUMO010000183.1:0-10151 GCF_054049355.1 Roseateles sp. P5_E11
AGCTCATAGAACGTGGGGTGGCGGTAGACCTTGTCGTCGGCCGGGTCGAACAGGCTGCCCTTCTCGGTCGGGTCGCTGGCGACGATCTGCTCGGAGCGCACGACCCAGATGCTGGTGCCCTCTTGCCGGCGCGTGTAGACGTCGCGCGCCATCTGGATGGCCATGGGCGCATCGGCCGCGTGCAGGCTGCCGCAATGCTTGTGGTCCAGGCCCGCCTTGCTGCGGACAAATACTTCCCACAAAGGCCATTCCCTTGCCCCCGGACCGGCGGGTACGCCGGCCACACCCCCCGAGGGGGTGCCACCCGACTCGGGGCGGCCCAGCGTCGGGTCGTTCTTCGGATTGCTCATCACGCTGCCTCTTGTTTAACGGCTTGCTTGCGCGCATGCGCCAGGGCCGCGTCGCGCACCCAGGCGCCGTCGTCCCAGGCCTTGTTGCGGGCGGCAAGGCGCTCGCGGTTGCAAGGGCCTTCGCCACCCACCACGCGCCAGAACTCGCTCCAGTCGATCTCGCCGAAATCGTACGAATCACGCTCGGCGTTCCACTTCAGCGCGGGGTCGGGCACGGTCACGCCGAGGATGTCGGCCTGTGGGATGGTCGCGTCGACGAACTTCTGGCGCAGCTGGTCGTTGGTGACGCGCTTGATGCCCCAGCGCATGCTCTGCTCGGAGTTGGGCGAGTCCTTGTCGGCCGGGCCGAACATCATCAGCGACGGCCACCACCAGCGGTTCACCGCGTCCTGCACCATGGCCTTTTGTTGGTCCGTGCCCTTCTGCATCATGGTCAGCAGGCTCTCGTAACCCTGGCGCTGATGAAAACTCTCCTCGCGGCAGACGCGGATCATGGCCCGCGCATACGGCGCATAGGAGCAGCGGCACAGCGGCACCTGGTTCATGATGGCCGCGCCGTCCACCAGCCAGCCGATGACGCCGATGTCGGCCCAGGTCAGCGTCGGGTAGTTGAAGATGGAGCTGTACTTGGCCTTGCCCGACAGTAGCGCCTCGGTCATCTCGTCGCGGCTGGTGCCCAGGGTCTCGGCGGCGGCGTAGAGGTAGAGGCCATGGCCGCCCTCGTCCTGCACCTTGGCCAGAAGAATCGCCTTTCGCTTGAGCGTCGGCGCGCGCGTGATCCAGTTGCCCTCGGGCAGCATGCCGACGATCTCGCTGTGCGCGTGCTGGCTGATCTGGCGCACCAACGTCTTGCGGTAGTGCTCGGGCATCCAGTCCTTGGCTTCGATGAATTCGCCAGCGTCGATGCGAGCTTCAAACGCTTCCTCGCGGGCCAGCTCCTCGGCGCTTTTGACGACCTTGGGCTTGGCCTCGCGAGCCATCAGGTCCATTGCTTGCGTGTACATATCAAGCTCCTCGATTCAAAAACACGAACAAAGCCACAGAGGCACTGAGACACAGAGAAGAGGCTTCTGAATTCCTCCGTGTCTCTGTGCCTCTGTGGCTGTGTTTTGCATTCATCACTTCTTGCGTTGATCGACGACGCGCCGGGCCTTGCCCACCAGCGTGCGTTCGATGGAATTGTTCGGCTCGACCTGGATGGTCGCCGTCACACCGATCAGGTTCTTGATGCGCTCCGACAGCCTACGTCCAATGCCGTCGTCGGTGGCGCCGAGCGCCAGCTCGCAGCGGATCAACAACTCATCCAGCGGCCCGTTACGGCTGACCACGAGCTGGTATTGCCCGCCCAGGCCCTTTTCCTGCAGCACCAGCTCCTCGACCTGGGTCGGGAACAGGTTGACGCCGCGGATGATCAGCATGTCGTCGCTGCGGCCGACGATCTTGCCCATGCGGCGCATGCTGCGGGACGTGGGCGGCAGCAGGCGCGTCAGGTCGCGGGTGCGATAGCGGATGACGGGCATCGCTTCCTTGGAGAGCGACGTGAAGACCAGCTCGCCTTCGGACCCGTCGGGCAGCACCTCGCCCGTCTCGGGGTCGATGATCTCGGGGTAGAAATGGTCTTCCCAGATGACCGGGCCATCCTTGCTCTCGATGCACTCGCTGGCGACACCCGGGCCCATCACTTCCGAGAGGCCGTAGATGTCCACCGCGTCGATGCCGGCGCTGGCCTCGATGTCCTTGCGCATCGCCTCGGTCCAGGGCTCGGCGCCGAAGATGCCGACCTTCAGCGACGACTCGCGTGCGTCCAGCCCCTGGCGGCTGAACTCCTCCACCAGCACCTGCATATAGCTGGGGGTCACCATGATGATGTCAGGCTTGAAGTCGGTGATCAGCTGCACCTGCTTCTCGGTCTGGCCACCGCTCATCGGGATGACCGTGCAGCCCAGCCGCTCGGCGCCGTAGTGAGCGCCGAGGCCGCCGGTGAACAGGCCGTAGCCATAGGCCACATGCACCAGATCGCCTGCGCGGCCACCCGCGGCGCGGATGGAGCGCGCGACGAGGTTGGCCCAGTTGTCGATGTCCTTCAGCGTGTAGCCCACCACCGTGGGCTTGCCCGTCGTGCCGGACGAGGCGTGGATGCGCGCCAGTTGCTGACGCGGCATCGCGAACATGCCGAACGGGTAGTTGGCACGCAGGTCGTGCTTGGTCGTGAACGGGAACTTCGCCAGGTCGGCGAGCGTCTTCAGGTCGGACGGATGCACGCCTGCCTCGTCGAACTTGGCCTTGTAGTGCGGCACATGGTCGTAGGCGTGCTGCAGGCTCCAGCGCAGGCGTTCGAGCTGCAGCGCCTGCAGCTCATCGCGGCTGGCGGTTTCGATGGCTTCGAGCTCTCCGGGGCGCGGACCTTTGACCGTCATGCTTCGAACACCTTTCTGTCGCCCAACCGGTATGAGCGGCCACGGAACACGGCGATGAGATCACCGTCCTGGTTCTTCACGGTGATGTCGTAAAGCCCCGTGCGGCCGGCCAGCGATGTTTCCTCGGCGGTGGCGGTCAGCACATCGCCGAGCCTGGCCGACTTCAGGATATCGATGCCAAAGCCGGAGGCCACCGTCAGCGCATTGCGGCTGTTGCAGGCAAAGGCAAAGGCGGAGTCCGCGAGCGTCGCGATCAGGCCGCCGTGGCAGATGGCAAAGCCGTTCAGCATGTCGGCCCGCACCGTCATCGCCGCAACCGCGCGGCCGGGGCCGACCTCGGCGATCTGCATGCCCAACATCTTGCTCGCCGCATCGGCGGTGAGCATGACGTCGCGGACCTTTTCGGCAACGGCTTGCGCATCCATCAGCGGTCCTTGAACTCGGGCTTGCGCTTGTCCATGAACGCCGCCACGCCTTCGAGATAGTCATGCGAAAAGCCGAGTTGGCTCTGCAAGGCCGCCTCGAGCTTGAGGGCGGGCTCGAAGTCGAGCTTCAGTGCCTCGTCCAGCGCGCGGCGCGTCTCGACCAGGGCGCGCGTGGGCATGCCGGCCAGCTTCTGCGCGATGGCCATGGCGGTGTCCTGCAATTCGGCGTCGGGCAGCACACGTGCGATCAGGCCCAGCCGCTCGGCGTCCACTGCCTTGAGCTTGTCGCCCAGCAACGCCAGCTCCAGCGCCTTGGCACG
The DNA here is from genome assembly GCF_054049355.1 of Roseateles sp. P5_E11. NCBI lineage: Bacteria > Pseudomonadati > Pseudomonadota > Betaproteobacteria > Burkholderiales > Sphaerotilaceae > Roseateles > Roseateles sp. P5_E11. The sequence goes on from NZ_JBFUMO010000183.1 coordinate 3,513, forward strand.
GCCCACCAGCCGCGGCAGCAGCCAGGTACCACCGCAATCCGGGAGGAGCCCGATCTTGGAGAAGGCCTGCAGGAAGCTGGCGCTCTCGGCCGCCAGCACGAGGTCGCAGCCGAAGGCCATGTTGGCGCCAGCGCCGGCCGCCACGCCGTTGACGGCGGCCACCACCGGCACCGGCATGCTGCGCAGCCGCAGCGCCAGCGGGATGTAGTAGTGATCCAGCATGTGGCCGATGTCCTTCGGAGCCGCACCGGGCTCGCGGCTGGGCGCCACATGCGGATCGGCCAGATCCTGGCCGGCGCTGAAGGCGCGGCCGGCGCCGGTGATCAGCACGCAGCGCGTGGCGCTGTCCTCGGCCGCCGCTTCCAGTGCCTGGCGGAGCTGGCCCAGCATGGCCGCAGTGAAGGCATTGAGCGCCTCGGGGCGGTTCAGGCGCAGCAGGCGCACGCCACCATGCTGTTCGATCTGGATCAGGTGTTCGGACATGGAATTTCTCTACCGACCGGTCGGTTAATCGTAGGAGCCTACGGGATTGGGATCAAGTAGTGCCAGGGAAAACCCTAGTCTTTGGCGATCTCAACGCGGTCCGCGAGCGCAGTGACCAGGGCTGGCCGCGGCGGCGCAAAACCGGCCACCGTGCAGGCGGCAGCCCCGGCTGCCAGAGCCCACCGCAGGTGATGCCCGGCTGGCGCACCGGCATTGCGCATCAGGCTGTCCAGCAGGCCGGCCAGGGCCGAATCGCCGGCGCCAACGGTGTCCACCACGTCCACTCGCGGCGGCCGGCCCGTGGCCTCCTCGACACCGTGATACAGCGTCGCCCCCACCTCGCCGCGCGTCAGCAGCAGCCAGGCACCAGGGTTCCAAGCGGCGATTTGGGCCAGGCCTGAGCGGTAGTCAGGCACGCGGAACAACCCGCGCAGGTCCTCGTCGGACACCTTGATGACATCGGCCAGCCGGCACATCTGCTCCAGCGTGTCGTCGTAGCTCGCGTCCATCGGCGGCGCGCGGAAGTTGGGGTCGTAGCTGATGAGACGACCCTCGCTCTTCAGCGCCTCAGCCAGTGACAGCAGCCGCCCCGCCAGCGGCTGGCGCACCAGGCCCAGGCTGCCGAAATGGGCCCAGCGCAGCCCACGCGTCCAGCCCATGGGCAGGCCTTCGGGGCGGAAATGCAGGTCGGCGCTGTCGTGGCCGATGAAGAAATAGCGCGGCGGGTCGACCTCGTGCACCACAGCCAGCAGCGGCGGCCGTGCCAACTGCTGAATGAAGCGCATGTCCAGGTTGGCCTCCTGGCTGCACTGCCAGATCTCGGCACCGAAAGGGTCCTGGCTGATGGCACCGGCAAAGGCACTCAGCTGGCCCAGCGTCGACATCGCGACCGCCACATTCCAGGGCGAACCGCCGCAGGCGCTGCGCCAGCGGTCCGGCCCGATGCGGATCAGATCGGTCAGCGCTTCGCCAAACGCAATGAACTGCGGCAGGTCGGGGTGAAGGATCTCGGCCATTCGTGCCGATTCAAACGCGCCCGGGCAACCGCCGCAAGTGCCAGGAGATTCGCCCGCTGACACAATCCCGGCATGACCGCCCGCGTGATTCCCCTGCACGACGCTCGCTCGCTACGCGTCGAGCCGCCGGCCTTGGCCAGCCAGACCGGTCTCCCACTGGCCGACGTGCTAGGCCGGCCGCTGCGTGACCTGCGCATCTCGGTCACGGACCGCTGCAATTTCCGCTGCGGCTACTGCATGCCGAAGCAGGTTTTTGACAAACACCATGAATTCCTGCCCCATGCCGATCTCCTCAGTTTTGAGGAGATCGAGCGGCTGGCCCGGGTCTTCGTCGGCCTGGGCGTCGAAAAACTGCGCATCACCGGCGGCGAACCGACGCTGCGCCGCCACCTCGAAACCCTGATCGGGATGCTGGCCCAGCTGCGCACGCCCGATGGCCGCGAGCTGGACCTGACGCTGACCACCAACGGCTCGACGCTGGTGAAAAAGGCGGCCAGTTTGCGGGCCGCCGGGCTGAAGCGCCTGACCGTCAGCCTGGACGGGCTGGACGACGCCGTCTTCCAACGCATGAACGACGTCGGCTTTCCCGTGGCGGACGTGCTGGCCGGCATCCACGCGGCGCAGGCCGTGGGCCTGGGGCCGATCAAGGTCAACATGGTCGTGCAGCACGGCGTCAACGACGACCAGATCCTGGCGATGGCGCGCCACTTCAGGCATAGCGGCATCGTGCTGCGCTTCATCGAATACATGGACGTCGGCGCCACCAACGGCTGGCGCATGGACCAGGTGCTGCCGAGTAGCGAGGTGCAGCGGCGCATCGCGGCGGAGTTCCCCATCACGCCGCTGTCGCACAGCGCTCCAGGCGAGACGGCCGAGCGCTGGGCCTATGCCGACGGCGCCGGTGAGATTGGCTTCATCTCCAGCGTGACCCAGGCCTTCTGCGGCGACTGCAACCGCGCCCGGCTGTCGACCGAGGGGCGGCTCTACACCTGCCTGTTCGCCCATCGCGGGCATGATTTGCGCGGCCTGCTGCGTGGTGAGGAATCGGTCACCGACGGGCAACTCGCCAGTGCCATCGCCGGTGTCTGGAGCGGCCGCGCGGACCGCTATTCGCAGCTGCGCGGCCAGGGCGATCCGACGCCTGATGGCGAACGCCGCGTCGAGATGCATTACATCGGTGGATGAGCTTCACGCCCTCGTTCTGGCCGGCGGGCGCGGCTCGCGCATGGGCGGTGCGGACAAGGGCTTGCAGCTGTTGCACGGCCGCCCGCTCGTCAGTCACGTCATCGAGCGCCTGGCACCGCAGGCGCGCCATGTGCTGATCAGCGCCAACCGCAACCTGGACAGCTACCGCGCCTTGGGCCACGAAGTGCTGCCTGACCCGCCTGGGCTTGAGTTCGCCGGCCCGCTGGCCGGCATGTTGGCCGGCCTCGACGCCCTCCCCGACGACGCCTGGCTGCTGACCGCGCCTTGCGACTGCCCTCACCTGCCGCTGGATCTGGCCCGGCGCCTGCTGGCCGTCGCGAAGCCCCATGGCCTCGCCTTCGCCCAGGCCGGGCGCGAACACCCGACCCATGCGCTGCTGCATGCCCGACTGCGCGAACCGTTGAGAGCCCATCTCGACGCCGCTGGTCGGGCCGTGCTCGGCTGGATGAGCGGCCGGCCCCATGGCATCGCACACTTCGACGACGAAACCGCCTTCGCCAACTTGAACCACCTCACCGATCTGCATGACTGAGGCCCATATCCGTCCCATGCTCGAGCCCGACCTGCTCGCCTACAAAGCGCTGCGCGACGCCATGCTGGCCGGCCACCCCGAGGCCTTCACGTCAGACGCCGAGACCGAAGGCCAGCGCGACCTGTCCAGCTACCGCAACCGCCTGGCCGGCGGCAGCAAGGGCGGCACGTTGTTCACGCTGGTGGCGCTGGACGACGCCCGCCTCGTCGGCGCGCTGACCTGCGAACGCGAACCGCGTGTGAAGGTGCAGCACATCGCCCACCTGATCGGCATGATGGTGTCCGACACCCATCGCGGTCGCGGCATCGGTCGGACCCTGCTCATCGCGGCCATCGCCAAGCTCAAGGCCACGCCCGGCCTGGCCCAGGTCACGCTGAGCGTGACGTCCACCAACCGCGGTGCCATCGGTCTCTACGAGAGCCAGGGCTTCGTGCGCTATGGATGTTTGCCGGACGCGATACGCCTGCCCGACGGGCGCAGGCTGGCCAAGGACTTGATGGTTTTACGGCTCGACTAGCTCGAACTGCACCACCAGCGCGTCCTGCACCGCCAGCAGCCCGCCCAGCACGGTGAACGGCTGGATGCCGAAGTCGCTCTGCCGGATGACCACCTCGCCGCGCGCACGCTTGGCTGCGATCTCGACGACGAACCACTGCCTGCGCGTCGCGCCATGCAGGGTGATCTCCGCCTCGACGACGCGCTGGCCGCCCTCGCCGAGCAGCTGCAGCGTGCGCACGACGACCTCCGGGTGGGCCGCCGCATCCAGCGCCTTCAGCAGATTGGCGCGCGTGCCGGCGCGCGCCTCGTTGTCAACGGTGCTGGCAAAGGCCGGCCCCAGGCGTTCACGCAAGGCCTGCGGGTCAATCTCCAGCGCGTCCAGCCGGAAGCTCAGCATCGGTCCGGCCGCCGGCCAGTCCACGCGCAAGTCACCGGTTCGCAGCACGTGGTTGTGGCCCAGGCGCGCCGCCGTGCCGCCGCGAAAGACGAGGATGCGCAGCTCGTTTCCGGTGGCCTCCGCCGTCACGCGGGCGGGCGGCGGGCTGGCGCAACCGGCCAGCGCGGCCAGCGTCGCCATCAGTAACAGACGGCGCTTCGGTGTCGTTTGCACACTCAACTCAGGGGTTCTCCGAGGGATTTTGTAAGCCGGCGCACAACGATGCTGCGCCATGCTGGACTAGCATAGCCACCATCCTCCTCAACGGAGCCTGCCCATGGCCAGCCTGTTCCGCCCCGCCCTCGACCTGATGGCGCAATACGCCGCCTATCACCGCGACCGCCGCAACATCGCGACCCATTTCGTCGGTATTCCCCTCATCGTCTTCGCCATCAGCGTGCTGCTGGCGCGCGCCGAGTTCTCAGTGGGCGACGCGCCGATGAATGCGGCCATCGTGCTGTGGGCCCTCAGCGCGCTCTGGTACTTGACGCGCGGCAACCTGGCGCTCGGCGTGGCCACCACGGTCGTCAACGGCATGCTGACGGCACTGGCGATGATCGCGGCCCAGGGTTCGATGACGAGCTGGCTGGTCATCGGTGTCGGCAGCTTCGTGGTCGGCTGGGTGTTCCAGTTCATTGGCCACTATTACGAAGGCAAGAAGCCAGCCTTTGTCGACGACCTCGTCGGCCTCCTCGTCGGCCCGATGTTCGTCGTCGGCGAGGGCATGTTCATGCTGGGCTGGGGCCGTGCGCTGTTGGCCGAGATCGAACGCCGCGTGGGGCCGACGCATCTGCGCGACCTGGCTCACCCCGTCTGATCCGCTGAACCCATGACCGGCGTTCTTGTGATGGGCGCCGGCTCCGTTGGCTGCTTTGTCGGTGGCCTGACCCAGCTGGCCGGCGTGCCGGTCCACTTCGTCGGCCGCCCGCGCGTACTGGCCAACCTGCGCAAGCACGGCCTGCGCCTGACCGACCAGGACGGCCTGGACCGCCACATCCCAGCACTCGACCTGCGCCTGCACGAGGAACCGCCCGCCGGCCTCAAGCCCGACCTGGTGCTGCTGTGCGTGAAGTCTGGCGCCACCGCCGAAGCCGCCACGGCCCTGGGCCTGACGCTGCCGCTGGGCACGCCCGTCGTCAGCCTGCAGAACGGCATCGCCAATGCCGACGCCGCCCGCGCCGCCGCCCCACAGCTGCACTGGCATGCGGGCATGGTGCCCTACAACATCGCCGAGATCGGACCCGGCCGCTACCACCGTGGCACCGGTGGGTCGCTCGCGGCCGAGGGCTCGGCCGAGGATCTGGCCCTGGCCGCCTGGCAGACGGCCCTGGCCCGCATGGGTATGGGGTTGGAGCTGTATGCGGACCTGGCACCGGTGCAATGGGGCAAGCTGCTGCTGAACCTGAACAACCCCGTCAATGCTTTGTCCGGCCGGCCGCTGCGCGACGAGTTGCTGGAGCGCGGCTACCGCCGCGTGTTGGCGGCGCTGCAGGAGGAAGCCTTCAACCTGCTGAACGCCGCGCAGCGCCCGGTCGCCCAGCTCACGCCACTGCCGCCACGCCGGCTGATCACGCTGCTGCGCATGCCGACCTTCATCTTCCGCCTGGCCGCCGCGCGCATGCTGCGCATTGATGCCAAGGCCCGCTCCAGCATGGCCGACGACCTGACCCAGGGCCGCACGACGGAGATCGACGCGCTGTGCGGCGAGATCGTCCGCCTGGCGCGCAGCCAGGGACGCAGCGCACCGCTGAGTGCGCGCATGCTGAACCTCGTCGAGTCCTGGCCCAAGCGCCGCCGGCCCTACACGCCGGCCGAGCTGCTGAGCGCTCTAGGTTTGTCCTGAATTGATCCATCTCCGTCTGCCAGCGCGTGGCGGCGGATGCATGATAGCGGAACACTGAAGGCCTCAACCAACAACGAGGCCCACCATGACCACTGCCCTCATCGTCATCGACGTCCAGCACTCCTTCACCCAGCGCCCCAGCTTCGAAACCGACGGCCTTGCTGCCTACCTGGCCGCGCAAAACCGCCTCATCGAGGGCTTCGAGGCCGCCGGCCTGCCCATCGTGCGCGTCTTCCACGTGCAGCCCGATGCGACCGGCGCCGACCCCTTCAGCCTGGAAAGCGGCCATGTGCGCCCGCTCGAAGGCCTGCGCGACTTCAAGGCCGACCTGACCGTGCACAAGACCCGCCACAGCGCCCTGGTCGGCAGCGGCCTGGACGTGTGGCTGACGCAGCAGGGCATCCGCCAGCTCGTCATCAGCGGCATCCGCACCGAGCAATGCTGCGAGACGACGACCCGCCATGCGTCGGACCTCGGCTGGGAGGTCATCTACGTGCCCGAGGCGACACTCACGTTCACGATGCAACACCCCGACGGCTCGCCCCTGACGCCCGCCCAGCTCCGCGCCCGCACCGCCGCCGTGCTGGACGGCCGCTTCGCCCGCATCATGGATGCAGAAGGTGCG
>NZ_JBFUMO010000184.1:0-10078 GCF_054049355.1 Roseateles sp. P5_E11
AGCAGGAACTGCTCGCGGAAGGCAATCGCCGAGCCATCGAGCTGGGTCTTGGCTGCGTTGACACCCGCCTCGCGGCGGCCGCCGTCAAAGATGGGCAGCGCGGCCAGCAGGCCGACGCCCCAGGTGCTGGCGCCACTCTTCAGCAGGTTGGACAGCTCGCTCGACACGCCGCCGCCCTGGGCCGTCAGTGACAGGCTGGGCCACCAGGCGGCCTGGGCGACGCCGACGCGGGCCTGCGCGGCCTGCAGTTGGCTGCGTGCGGCGGCGAGGTCGGGGCGTCGTTGCAGCAGCTCGCTCGGCAAGCCGGCGGGTACGGTGGGCAGGGCAGTGGCCCACGCGGTGGGCGCGAGTCGGAAGTTGGAGGCCGGCTCGCCCAGCAGCACGGCCAACGCAGTTTCAAGCTCCAGGCGGCGGCGGTCCAGGGCCAGCGCCTCGGCCTCGTTGGCGGCCAGCTCGGCGCGCACGCGAGCCAGGTCCAGGTCGGCGACGTCGCCAGCGCGGGCGCGCTTCTCGGTCAGCGACAGCGTCTCGCCATAGGCCGCAACGGTGCCCCTGACGATCTCGCGCTCGGCATCCAGCGCACGCAGCGCCAGGTAGCCGCGGGCGACATTGGCCTGCACCAGCAGGCGGGCATCGGCCAGCAGCTGTTCGCGGGCGAGCACGTCCAGCGCGCTGGCATTGCGTTCGTGCAGCAGGCGGCCGCCCAGGTCCAGTTCATAGGCCAGGTTCAGGCCGGCGTTGTATTGCGTGACGCCTCGCGCGCCGGGGTCGGCAGCGCGGCCGGCACCGGCGGCGACACCGAGCTGCGGCAGACGCGCCGCCTCGGTGCTGCCCAGTGCCGCACGCGCCTGGGCCAGGCGGTTGGCTGCGGCTTGCACGCTGGTGTTGGCCGCCATCGCACGGCCGACGAGGTCGTCCAGCACCGGGTCGGCAAAGGGCTGCCACCAGCTGGCGGTCAGCGCAGGTGCGTCGTTCGCAACCTGGGCCTTGTAGGCGGCGGGCGCCTGCGGCAGCTGGGACGGGTCGACCGTGCCGACCGACGCGCAGCCGGCCAGCAGCAGCGCTGCAAAAAGTGGGGTCAGGTTCAATTTCATGATGTTGATCACTTTCCTCGTTGCGGCAGGGCGTCGATGACGGGCTGCGTGGGTGCGGCAGGAGCGGCGACCTGGCCACCGTGGTGGCGCAGCGGTGCATTGCCGGTGACGCGGCGCACGATGACGTAGAACAGCGGCGTCAGGAACAGGCCGAACAGCGTCACGCCGATCATTCCGGCGAACACCGCGATGCCCATGGCCTGGCGCATCTCGGCGCCGGCGCCGGTGGACAGCACCAGGGGCAGCACGCCCATGACGAAGGCCATTGACGTCATCAGGATGGGACGCAGTCTGAGCCGCGCCGCCTCCAGCGCGGCCTGCATCGGCGTTCTGCCGGCGAACTCCAGCTCACGGGCGAACTCGACGATCAGGATGGCGTTCTTCGCACTCAGGCCCACCAGCACGATGAGGCCGATCTGCGTGAACACGTTGTTGTCGCCATGGCTGAGATACACGCCCGTCATCGCCGCCAACAGGCCCATGGGCACGATGAGCAGGATGGCGATGGGCAGGGTCAGGCTCTCATACTGCGCGGCCAGCACCAGGAAGACCAGCAGGATGGCCAGCGGGAAGACCCACGCACCCGAGTTGCCGGCAATCTTTTCCTGGTAGGTCAGGTCGGYCCACTCGTAGCCGATGCCCGGGGGCAGGGTCTCGGCGGCGATGCGTTCTACCGCGGCCTGGGCCTGGCCCGACGAGAAGCCGGGTGCGGCGCCGCCATTGATGTCGGCGGCCAGGAAGCCGTTGTAGCGCAGCGCGCGCTCCGGCCCGAAACTGGGCGTGACCTTCATCAGCGCGGCCAGCGGCACCATCTCGCCGGTGTTGGAGCGCACCTTCAGCGCGCCGATGTCCTCGGCACGGGCGCGGTAGGCGGCGTCCGCCTGCACGCGGACCGAGTAGGTGCGGCCGAACTTGTTGAAGTCGTTCACATACAGGCTGCCGAGGTAGATCTGCATGGTGTCGAACACGTCCGTCACGGCGACGCCAAGCTGGCGCGCCTTGGTGCGGTCGAGGTCGGCGAACAGCTGCGGCACATTGACCTGGTAGCTCGAGAACAGGCCGGCCAGTTCGGGCGTCTTGTAGGCCTTGGCCATGAAGCCCTTCAGCGCCTGGTCCATGGCCTCGTAGCCGAGGCCGCCGCGATCCTGCAGCTGCAGCTTGAAACCACCCGTCGTGCCCAGGCCCTGCACGGGCGGCGGCGGGAACATGACGATGAAGGCATCCTCGATGGCGCCGTATTGCGCGTTCAGCTTGCCGGCGATGGCGCCCGCGGACAGATCCTTGCTCTTGCGCTCGTCAAAGGGCTTGAGCGTCGCGAAGACGATGCCCGAGCTGGAGCTGTTGGTGAAGCCGTTGATCGACAGGCCGGGGAAGGCCACCGCGTGCTCCACACCCGGCGTCTTCAGCGTGATGTCGGTCATGCGGCGGATGACGTCCTCGGTGCGGTCCAGCGTCGCGCCGTCGGGCAGCTGGGCGAAGCCGATCAGGTACTGCTTGTCCTGGCCCGGCACGAAGCCACCGGGCACGGCCTTGAACAGGCCGGCCGTGGCTGCAACGAGCACGAGGTAGACGACCATCATGAAGGCCTTGCGCGACATCAGCGTCTTCACGCCACTGCCGTACTTGGCGGAGCCGCTCGAGAACAGCCGGTTGAAGCCGCCGAAGAAACGGCCCAGCACGGCGTCCATGCCACGGGTCAGCGCGTCCTTGGGGGCGTCGTGGCCCTTCAGCAGCAGGGCGGCCAGGGCCGGCGACAGGGTCAGCGAGTTGATCGCCGAGATCACCGTCGAGATGGCGATGGTCAGCGCGAACTGCTTGTAGAACTGGCCGGTCAGGCCGCTGATGAAGGCCAGCGGCACGAACACCGAGATCAGCGTCAGCGCGATGGCGATGATGGGGCCCGACACCTCACGCATGGCGCGGTAGGTGGCGTCGCGGGGCGACAGGCCCGAGGCGATATTGCGCTCGACGTTCTCGACCACCACGATGGCGTCGTCCACGACGATGCCGATGGCCAGCACCAGGCCGAACAGGCTCAGCGCATTGATCGAGAAGCCGAAACCGTGCATCACCGCGAAGGTGCCGATGATGGACACCGGCACGGCCAGCAGCGGGATGATGGAGGCGCGCCAGGTCTGCAGGAACAGGATGACGACCAGCACCACCAGGGCCACGGCCTCCAGCAGCGTGTGGATGACGGACTCGATGGACGCGCGCACGAACTGCGTCGGGTCGTAGACGATGGTGTATTCCACGCCTTCGGGCATGGCCGTCTTCAGGTCTTCCATCGCGGCGCGCACATTGGCCGAGATGTCCAGCGCATTGCCGCCCGGAGCCTGGAAGATCGGCACCGCGACGGCGGACTTGTTGTCCAGCAGCGAGCGCAGCGCGTATTCGCTGGCGCCGAGCTCGACGCGGCCGAGGTCGCGCAGCCGCGTCACGGCCCCATTGGCGCCACTCTTGACGATGATGTCGCCGAATTCCTCAGCGGTCTGCAGCCGGCCCTGCGCGTTGACGGACAACTGCAGGTCGATGCCTTGCAGGCCCGGTGAAGCGCCAACGACGCCGGCGGCGGCCTGCACGTTCTGGCCGCGGATGGCGGTCACCACGTCACTGGCCGACAGGCCATGCTCGGCGACCTTCTGCGGGTCCAGCCAGACGCGCATCGCGTAGTCGCCCGAGCCGAACATCARCACCTGGCCCACGCCGGGGATGCGCGCGAGGCGGTCCTTGACGTTGAGCAGCGCGTAGTTGCGCAGATAGGTCATGTCGTAGCGCTCGTTGGGCGAGGTCAGGTGCACGACCATGGTCAGGTCGGGGCTGCTCTTGACCGTCGTCACGCCCAGGCGCTTGACCTCCTCGGGCAGGCGCGCCTCGGCCTGGCTGACGCGGTTCTGCACCAGCTGCTGGGCCTTGTCGGGGTCGGTGCCGAGCTTGAAGCTGACGGTCAGCGTCATCAGGCCGTCAGTCGTCGCCTGGCTGCTCATGTAGAGCATGTCCTCGATGCCGTTGATGGCTTCCTCGAGCGGCGTGGCCACCGTCTCGGCGATGACCTTGGGGTTGGCGCCGGGGTATTGGGCGCGCACGACGACCGAGGGCGGCACGACGTCGGGGTATTCCGAGATCGGCAGCGCGCGGATCGACAGCAGGCCGCCGATGAAGATCAGCAGCGACAGCACGCCCGCAAAGATGGGGCGGTCGATGAAGAATTTAGAGAGATTCATGTTGGCTCCAGACAGCACGCCCCCCGCAGGCCGGCTGAACCGGCCCGCAACCAGGGGCTCGCGGTGGGATGAGGGCTAGATCAGGAGGTTTTTGCAGCGGCTTGCTGCGCCGCCAGTTCGGGTTTGGCGTCCATGGCGACGTCCTTGGGTGCGAGCACCGACCCCGGCCTCACGCGCTGCACGCCGCCGACGACGATGCGCTCGCCGCCCTTGAGGCCGCTGGTCACGACACGCAGGCCGTTGACGTTGGCGCCCAGCGTCACACCGCGCCATTCGGCCTGGTTGCCCTGGCCGACGACGATGACATAACGCTTGTCCTGGTCGGTGCCGACGGCGCGCTCATTGACGAGCAGGGCCGCCTCGTTCTTCGCCTGGCCCATGCGCAGCTTGGCAAACTGGCCAGGGATCAGGCCGCCGTCCTTGTTGTCGAAGACGGCGCGCACGCGCAGCGTGCCGCTCCTGGCATCCACCTGGTTGTCGACGAGTTGCAGGCGGCCTGTCTGGCTCTTGTCACTGCCTGCCAGCATCTCCACGGGAATGCGCTCCATGCCTTTGCGCTCGGCGCCGCCGCCGGGCAGCGAGGCGAGCGCCTCGCGCACCACCTTTTCGTCGGCGTCGAAGCTGGCGTAGATCGGGCTGACCGACACCAGCGTCGTCAGCACCGGCGCACCGGCACCCGCGGCGACGAGGTTGCCCTGCGTCACTTCGATCCTGCCAACGCGGCCCGCCACCGGTGCACGCACCTGGGTGTAGCTCAAGGACAGCTGCGCCGATTGCAGCGCGGCCTGAGCGGCGCGCAGGTTGGCCGCACCTTCACGGGCGGCGTTGTCCTTCTCGTCGAACTCGCGGCGCGCCACGGCGCGCTCCTCCAGCAGGGACTTGGCGCGTTGGGCCTCGCTGAGCGTGTAGGTGACGCGGGCCTGGGCGGCGGCCACCTGTGCTTCCAGGCGCTGCACCTCGGCTTGGTAGGGCGCGGGGTCGATGGTGACGAGCAGGTCGCCCGCCTTCACGAGGCTGCCCTCGCGGAAATGCACGGCCTGCACGGCGCCCGACACACGGGCCCGCACATCGACGCGCTCGACGGCTTCCAGGCGGCCCGAGAACTCGTTCCAGGCCGATACATCCTGGCTGACAACCTGGGCGACGGACACCGGTGTGGCGGGCGGCGTGGTGGGGCCGGCGTCGGCCTGGGCTGCGCCCGAGCCGAACTGGGCGAAGCCCACGGCGCCCAGGGCGACGAGAGCGACGGCGCCAGCGATCAGGCCGGCACGACGATTGAGACGAGGGTTGGACTGCATTTCTATTTCTCTCCGAAGGTCAATCAGGCAGGAATCAGGCGGGAAGGGACAGCGCGCGGCGGGCCGCCTCACGCAGGAATTCGTGGATGGGATTCAGCGCATAGCCCGGCGCGATGGCGGGCAGCGTCATCTCCTTGGCGGTGCCGCCTTGCTCCCGGAGTGCAACTGCATAGCGGCGCGACTCGTCGCTCAGCGGGTGGCCCGCGGCGCTGAGGATCAGCGCGGGCGCCAGGCCGCTCAGCCGGCTGGCGTTCAGCGGCGCGGCATAGGGGTGGTCGGCGCGCGTGCTGCCGCCGAGATAGGCCTGCCAGCCCTTGGCGTAGTGGCATTCACAGCCGCCGCATTCGCCGTCGCGCATGGAGGCGCTGCCGAGTTGCGGGTCCAGCATGGGCGCAATCAGCAACTGGCCAGCGAGCTTGGGTGCGTGCTGGTCGCGGGCCATCAGCGCGAGCGCCGCGGCGAGGTTGCCGCCCGCTTCCTCGCCGGCAACGAACAGGGCGGTGTGCGGGCTGCCGGTCAGCCTGGCCGGCTTGGCGGCGAGGGCCTGCAGGGCCTCGAAGGCGGCGCTCAGGCCGCTGGGGAAAGGGTGCTCAGGCGCCAGCGGATAGTCCAGCGAGACGACATCAGCGCCCGCGTCGGCGAGCATCTCGCTGCGCGCCCGGCTGGCCTGGAGTGAGCCGTCCGTGAAGCAGCCGCCGTGCAGCCAGAGCAGCAGCGCGCGCCCGTCGCCGTCCAGCGGCCGGCGCGCCGTGTAGACCTGGGCCACGAGGCCCGGCGCAGGGCCGAGGCGCAAAGTGGCAGGGGAGGCGATCTTGTCCATGGACCGAAAGATAGTGATCAACGGCCTAGGGATAAACGGCCTTGAAAGTGACTCACTTTTCCTTGCCGTGGAACAATGAAGTCATGGACCGACTCTCCGCGATGCAAGCCTATGTTCGGGTGGTCGAGGCCGGCACCTTCACCAAGGCGGCCGATTCCCTGGACCTGCCCAAGGCCACCGTCACGCGCCTGATCCAGACGCTGGAAGGCCATCTGCGCACCAAGCTGCTGAACCGCACCACGCGGCGCGTGACAGTGACGCCGGATGGCGCGGCCTACTACGAGCGCGCCATGCGCCTGCTGGGCGACCTGGAGGAGCTGGAAGGCAGCATGAACCAGGCCCGTGTGACGCCGCGTGGCCGCATCCGCATCGACGTTCCCGGCGTGGTGGGGCGCGAGATGATCATTCCGCACCTGCCGGATTTCTACGCCAAGTACCCCGACATCCAGATCGAGCTTGGCGTCAGCGATCGCACGGTGGACCTGATCAGCGACAACATCGACTGCGTGATCCGTGGTGGCGAGTTGACCGACCAGAGCCTGGTCGCGCGGCGCATCGGCGAATTCCGCTTCATCACCTGCGCGACGCCCGAATACCTGCGCCGCCATGGCGCGCCAGCCCATCCGCTGGAGCTGACGCAGGCGCCACATCGCATGGTGGGTTATTTCTCGGCACGCAGCGGCAAGGTCATGCCAGACACCTTCCGCCGCGGCGAGGAAGAAATAGAGGTGGCGGGCAACCACATCCTGGCGGTGAACGATGCGAATGCCTATCTGAATGCCGGCCTGGCCCACCTGGGCGTCGTGCAGGTGACCTGCTTCATGGCCGGCCCGCTGCTCAAGAGCGGCGAACTGGTGCGGGTGCTGGAGGAATGGGACGCCGACCCGGTGCCGGTCTACGTCGTCTACCCGCCCAACCGCCATCTCAGCAGCAAGCTGCGGGTGTTCGTCGACTGGGTCGTCGAGCTGATCGGCCGCGAGGCGATGGGCGGGCTGAAGCTGCGCTGTACGACGAGCTGAGGGCTCAAGCCTCGTCGGCCGCGCTGCTGGCGACCACGGCCGCCGGACCGAAGTCTTCGGCCGACGGAGCTGGGGCGCTGATAGCCAGCAACATGCCCGCCGCCAGCGCTGCGACTGCCGTCGCGGCGGTGATCAGCGTGGAAATGGATCGGGTGTTGTTCATGGTGACTCTCCTGGTCGGCCACCGCCGAGAGGGGTGTGCCGATAGGTTGTCACTGTAGGAATTGCGCGCCGCGAGAAAAAGCGGGGCAGAGAGAACGGCGAGTTGCTGCCAGCGGAACAATCCGCGGCTTGAAAACCGGTCAGCTCTTGCGCGGCGCACCCCGCCCGCGCTCCTCCAGCCAGGTTTTGGCCGTCGAGAAATGTCCGCAACCGATGAAGGGCCGCGGCGGCTTCAGCGCCGACAGCGGCGACGGGTGGTTGGCCTTCAGCACGAGGTGATCCTGCCGGGCGGCCTCGATCAGCGGCGCCTTAGCCTGGGCATAGCTACCCCACAGCATGAAGACCTTCGGCGCTGGATCCTCAGCCGCGGCCTTGATGAGGGCGTCGGTCAGCACTTCCCAGCCGCGATTGGCATGGCTGGCGGGCTGGCCGTCCTCCACCGTTAGCACGGCGTTGAGCAGCAGCGTGCCGCCTTCGGCCCAGCGCACCAGGCTGCCATTGGGCGGGAAGGGCTTGCCAAGGTCGCGCTGGATCTCCTTGAAGATATTGCGCAGGCTGGGCGGCAGCGGCACGCCGGGCGGCACGCTGAAGCTCAGACCTTCCGCCTGGCCGGGGCCGTGGTACGGGTCCTGGCCGAGGATGACGACGCGGGTGCTGGCCAGCGGCGTCAGCGTCAGCGCGCGCAGCGGCTCGGGCGGGTAGATGGTGGCGCCGGCGGCGGCGCGCTCTTCCAGGAAGGCTTCCAGTTTCTGGCCAACGGGCGAGGCGGCCCAAGCTTCGACGACGGGGCGCCAGTCGGTGTCGGGGAGTTGCAGCGGCAGCTTCATCCGAACAGGGTCGCCAGCGCCTGGCCCGGGTCGGGCGCGCGCATGAAGGCCTCGCCGACGAGGAAGGCGTTGACGTTCGCCTCGCGCATGCGCTTCACGTCCGCCGCGCCGAGGATGCCGGATTCGGTCACCAGCAGCTTGTCGGCCGGCACGCGCGGCAGCAGGGCCAGCGTCGTGTCCAGCGTCACGTCGAAGGTGCGCAGATTGCGGTTGTTGATGCCGACCAGCGGCGTCTTCAGCTGGAGGGCGCGGTCGAGCTCCTCGCCGTCATGGACTTCAACGAGAACGTCCAGCCCGAGGGCATGGGCCGCCGCCTCGAGGTCGGCCATCTGCGAGTCGGCCAGGCAGGCGGCGATCAGCAGGATGCAGTCGGCGCCCATCGCGCCGGCTTCCATGACCTGGTACTCGTCCACCATGAAGTCCTTGCGCAGCACCGGCAGCTCGCAGGCGGCGCGGGCTTCGCGCAGATAGGCGGCCGAGCCCTGGAAGAAGCGCTCGTCAGTCAGCACACTCAGGCAGGCCGCGCCGTTGCGGGCATAGCTTTCGGCGATCTGCCCCGGCTTGAAATCCTCGCGCAGCACGCCCTTGCTGGGGCTGGCCTTCTTGATCTCGGCAATGACGGCCGCGCGGCCGGCCGCGATGGTGGCGCGCAGCGACCGTTCGAAGCCCAGGCGCTCACCCTTGCGGGCCTCTGCCTCCTCACGCTGTGAGGCCAGCGAGCGCTTGAGCTTGGCCGCCGCGATCTCTTCCCATTTGACCTCGACGATGCGATTCAGGATATCGCTGCTCACGCTTTTCCTCCCAGCCCCTGGGTCTGCTTGACGAAGGCATCCAGCTTGGCACGCGCCGCACCACTGTCGAGTGCCGTGCGTGCGCGGGCGATGCCGTCGCTCAGCGTCGGCGCCACGTTGGCGGCGTATAGCGTCGCGCCAGCGTTCAACAGCACGATGTCGCGCGCTGGGCCGGGCTTGCCGTCGAGCACACCGACCAGCATCTCGCGCGACTGTTCCGGGTTCTCGACCTTGAGGCTGCGATTGCTGGCCATGGCCATGCCGAAGTCCTCGGGATGGATCTCGTACTCGCGCACGGCGCCGTCCTTCAGCTCGCCCACCAGGGTGGTGGCGCCCAGCGAAATCTCGTCCATGCCGTCCTTGCCGTAGACGACGAGCGCGTGCTCGGCGCCCAGGCGCTGCAGCACGCGCACCTGGATGCCGACGAGGTCGGGGTGGAAGACGCCCATCAGGATGTTGGGCGCGCCGGCCGGGTTGGTCAGCGGGCCCAGGATGTTGAAGATGGTGCGCACGCCGAGCTCGCGGCGCACCGGCGCGATGTTCTTCATCGCCGGGTGGTGATTGGGCGCGAACATGAAGCCGATGCCGCACTCGTCCAGGCACGCTGCCACGGCACGTGGCGAAAGCTGGATGTTGGCGCCCAGGGCCTCCAGCACGTCGGCGCTGCCGGTCTTGCTGCTGACGCTGCGGTTGCCATGCTTGGCCACCTGCGCACCCGCTGCCGCCGCGACGAACATCGAGCAGGTGGAGATGTTGAAGCTGTGTGCGCCATCGCCACCGGTGCCGACGACGTCGACGAGATGCGGCAGCGGCCCAATCTCATGCAAGGGCACCTTGTTGGAC
>NZ_JBFUMO010000185.1:0-10073 GCF_054049355.1 Roseateles sp. P5_E11
CTTCAGCACCGCGCCCAAGCTGTCGTTCGCCTCGGCGCAATTCCCCGATGCCGGCGGCTACCCCGAGGGCTTGCGTGCCAAGCCCCTCGGCAGCGATCTGCTCAGCTACGACTGGGAGCTGCTGGACGTGGCGCTGATCGACGCCACCGAGGCCGACGTGGTGGTCGCCGGGCCTTTCAGCAGTGCCTGGCACGGAGGCAAGCATGGCGATGCCGGCGGCCAGCCGCAGCCGGCCGAGCTGCTATTGCTGACGCCCTTTCGCGACCCGTGGATGCATGCGGTGGGCGACGCGGGCGCAGGCGTGGCGGGAAAGCCGCTGCAGGAGCTCGCCGACGTCTGTCATCTGCGGGCGGATGCACATTTCGGCTGGGCGCTGGGCGGCTCGGCCGCGCGCGAAGGCAGTGGTTTCCGGTTGCCGCCCGACCCGCACAGCGCCGACCCGCTGCAAAGCCAGGTGCGGGCGCGCGTGGAGCTTTTGCTGACGCAGCCCGCGCTAGCCCCCGTCGTGCTCGACAAGACCGCGGCGAACCTGCTGCCCCTGCACATGGGCTACACCGGCCCGCGCGTGTGGCCGTTCGCGCCGCAGTCGCTGGACGGGCGGCAGTTCAACGCCTGGCTCGACCCCGGCGCCGTGCAGTTCACGCCGCGCATCGACTTCGCCTTCCAGCGCGTGCAGCCGCGGCACGACCTGCGCATCGTGCCCGACGAGGCGCTGACGCAGCCGCGCCTGTGGCTGGTGGTGCGCGCCACCGACTGGCAGGCCAATGCCGCCGGGGCGCGGCCCTTTGTCGTCGTCGACGACCTGGCGCGCCGCTGGGCACCCGATCTGCAAGCGGATCTGGGCGACGGCTGGCTGGCCGTGCGCTGGCTGCCGCCCGCCGACGGCGCCGTCAAGCTCATCGAGGCGAGCTGCGTCGCAGGGACGCGGCTGGGCTTGCTGGCGCTGGGCGGCATCACGCTGTCGGCGGCCGCTGCCGCTGCGGCGCGCAATGCCGCCACGGCTGCCGAAGCGGCCAAGCAGAAGAAGGCTGCCGACGACGGGCCGCCCAAGGCCGACGCAAAGCCATCGAAAACGCGCCGCGCCGTGCTCGACCCTGGGCGGCTGTACCGCATCGATGTGAGCATGCGCTGGTCCGGCACGCTGTACGAGGTGGATGACAAGGGCCAAAAGCAGGTGCTGGCGACGCGACCCGCCGATGTCACGACCGAAAGCGTGCGCAGCTACTGGTTTCGCACCGCGCCGCTGCTCGGGGCGGGCGGCAAGCCGGCACCCAGCACGCATGCCTATCTCGACTTGATCCACCGCAAGCGCGATTTCTTTGACCCGGCCATGCTCCAGCGCTACCTGCTGGGCTATGAGCCCGCGCAGAGCGAACTGCACCGGTTTGCCCACGACCCCGTGCGCATGCGCTTCGCACCGGGCCACGTGGCGCTGCTGGCCGCGGCCTACAAGTACGAGCTGCTGTGCGGCCTGCGCCGGCTCGACCAGCCCGAGGAGGTGGAGCCTGACCAGTTGCTCGTGCCCAAGCTCGCCTGGGTCACCAGCACCACACAACTGGCCGGCAGCGCCGCCGTCATCGCCAATGCCTATCTCGCCTCGACCTGCGGCCTGGCGCCCAACGTGGCCGAGCTGCGTGTGGACGTGACGCTCACGCGCGACACCTGGTACGAGGTGTTCGCGCTGGCCAAGTCAAAGCGGGAAGGCGTGGCGGACGGGCGGCTGCCCGGCGTGAGCTTTCGCACCTCGCGCTGGGCCACCGGCACCGAGATGCTGGCGGGCCTGCACTTCCCGATCAGCGGCCTGGCTGGTCACCCGCAGGGCGACGTGGCGCTGCAGCCCGGCACGGTGCTGGCCGCGCAGGTCAGCAAGGGGGATGACGCCGCCTTCGATGCCTTCCTCGACAGCCTCGGGATGGACGGATGGCCCGCCGCCGCCGAGCCGCGCATCAGCCTGCTGTGGCTGCCGCCGGTGGCCGCGGGAACACCTTGGCTGTGCGCCGGCGCGCTGATCGAATCGCCCGAGCCGGTGCACCGAGACGGCCGTTTCGATGTGACCGACCTGCAGCTCGTGAGCGGCGCCAACAGCGCCAACTTCAACGTGCGGCTGCGCGACCGCAGCGGCTCGCGGCTGCTGTTCGCCGCGTCCGTGCCCTTCGTGCCGCGGCGCACGCGGCGCGGCATCGGCTTCGCGTGGGTCATGCCCAGGCTGCGCCTGCATTGCACCGACCAGCCCATCGGCCTGCCACCCAAGCCGTTGCAGGGGCTGCTTGAAGTTCCGCTGCAGCCCAGTTTTGCCCAGGAGGCCGCATGAACAGCTGGCTCGTTGACCCTCGCTATTTCTCGGCCCACGCGGCGGCGGCCGGCATCGTCGCCCCCGACCCCGACCTGCCCAAGGGCACGCATCTGCGCCTGTTCCCGTCGGCGGCGCTCGGCTTTCCACTGGCGCCCTTTCTGGTGTGGCCGGTCGAGGCGTCCGCGACCGATGCGCCGGCCATGGACTGGTTCGCCCGCGACGGCCGGCTGCTGCCCGCGCTGAACCTCGACGCCGGGGGCGGCCAGCTCATCGGCCGCCGCCAGCTCGAGGCGCCCAGCGACGCCCGCGTGGCCGGCATCGAGGCGCGCTTCCAGGGCAGCGGCGAGCTGGCCCTGCTGGGCCGCAGCGGCGACCGTGTCGTGGCGGCTCGGTCTTCGCCGCGCTGGCTGGTGGCCGCGCCGCAGATCACCGGCCTGCGCCTGCGCGGCCGCGGTCGGGTCACGCTGCAGGGCTGGGGGATCTCGGCCGGGCGGGCGATCGAGGCACTGCTCGGCCAGCAGCCCTTCGCCAGCCTGTCGCTGCCCATCGAGGGCGACCAGCCCTGGTATGCCGGCGGCGAAGGCACCGCGGTTGCGCTGCAGCGCGCCGAGCGTGCGGCGCCTGAGCGCTGGACCCGCCCCGACCGCCCCGACGGCCCCTTCGATGCGCTGCCGCCTTCTGCCGAACGCGCGCGCGTGGCCGCCTTGCAGGCCGACCTGGACGACGACACCCAACGCCTGGTGGGCGACGCGGAGAAGCCGCCGTCGCTGGTGCAGCGCACCCATCTCTGGGAGGCTGCGGTGGCCCTCAACGGCAAGCGCCGGCCGTGGCAACGCGCCACCGAATGGGTGCAGGGCAGCCTGCTGATGAAGGCGCTGGACCCTGGCGCGGGCCGCTACCTGGGCACCGCCACGCTGCTGGACAACCTGCTCGTGCCTGACAACCCATTCCAACCGCCTGGCGCACGCGGCTGGCTGGCGGCGGGCCTGTTTGCCGTCGGCCCGGCCATGCGCTTCGAGCTGCCTGACGCCGACGCGACGGAACTGGGCCTGATCGAGCGGCTGATGCAACTGCAACCTGGGCTGCGCGGCCCGGCCGAACTGGCCGTGCAGCGCCATGGGCTGACGCTGCGTGCCTTCGTGGCCACCGCCTTGGCCGCGCCGCCGCCCGACCTGCCAGCCGCACCCGAGGTGCTGCTGGGCGATGCCGGCTGGCAGCGCGAGGACGAGGGGCCGAGCATTCGGTTCCGCCAGCAGCTGCGCATCGCCACGCCGGCGCTGGCCACGCTGGTGGCGCTGGGCCGGCTGGAGGCCGACGGCTGGCGCACGCGCCATGACATGGTGGACCTGACCCCCGCCACGCCCGATGCCGACCCCGCCGAGCGCGCCGCCCCGCGCATGCTGGGCAACGCCGACAAGCTGCACGACGGCGTCTTCGGCATCGTGTCGGATGCCAACATCGACGCCGGCAACGCGCCCTGGAGCTACCGCGTGGCCCTGGCCGACGTGTTCGGCCGCTTCGGCGCAGCGACCGAGGTCGTCGTGCCGACGCCGCCGCGGCCGCCCATGCCGCAGCCGGTGCTGCGCTCACACCTGCAACTGGTCGGGCGGGCGGCTGGCGACGCGGCGGCCGTGGCCGGCAGCGTGCGCTGGTCGGTGGTGGTGCCCGCGCTGCACGAGATGACGGCCGGCTCGCGGCCCTTGTCGCGCGTCGTGATCGACCTTGATGGCGCGCTGCAGGACGCCGTGGCGCCCCAGGACGGCGGCGTGCTGCACTTCGACTTCGAGCTGCCTGCGCTGCTGCCGATGGAAAGCCGCGCCGTCACCGCGACGGCCCATTTTGAAGATGACGCGGGCACGCCCGGCCCCACCGTGTCAGCGACCATCGCCATCCACGACCCGCGCACGCCGCCGGTGCCGCAGACGGGCGTCGCCATCGTCTGGAGCAGCCGCCCGGCGCCGGCGACCGATGTCGAGTTCCGGCTGCGCTTCACCGGCGTGGCCGGCGCCCGCTACCGCGCCTACCTGGCGGATGCGCGTGGACTGGGCATCGCGCTGATGGAGGGCGAGCGGCCGCGCACCCGCGCCGAGGTGGCCGTCGATGGCGCGCAGCAGGGCCTGGCGGGYCTGGGGTTGCGCGATCGTTTCCGCCTGCTCACCGACACGCCGCTGACGCCCGGCGGCGACGGCAGCGTGCTGTTCGACACGCGCCTGCCGCGGGCGCTGGAGACCGTGCAGTTCCTGCGCTTCGTGCCACTCAGCAGCCAGGGCAACGAGGCCGCATTCGAGAGCTGTCCGCTGCTGCCGGTGGCCGTGCCCAGCGACCGGCGCCCGCCCGCACCGCGGGTGGAGACCCGCGTCGACCCGGTCAGCGGCGTGGCCACCGTCACCGTGCGCGCGCCTGGCCTGGACCTGGTGGCGCTGCGCGCCGCCGAGCCGGGCCTGTTCGACGAACCACCGGCCGCGGACGCGCGGCCGCCCGAGTACCGGCTGCGGCGCGCCAGCGGCGGCGTGCCCGAGGCGCTCTACGCCCGCGAGATCGGCCGCGGCGTGCTGCGGCGCGACGGCGGGGAGTTCGTCGCCGAGGTGGACGACTCGCCAACGCCCGAGGGCTTGAGCGCCTACGTGCGCTACCACTACTGGGCCGAGCTGCGCATGCCGCCCGAGCGCCGCCTGCCGCCCGGCGTGGCCGAGATCCCGCTACCCGCCGGCGCCGTCGAGCCGCTGCAGCCGGCGCAGCGCCTGGACGCGCCAGGCGCGTTCAGCAGCGCGTCCGCGCCCGCGATGGCCATGTTCGTGCCGGCGGATATCCCGGCGTTGCCGGACGGCAGCGTGACGGCAACGGTAGGCGCCGGGGCCGCAGCCGGCACGTGGCGGCTGACGCTGGCGATCCGCGGCGGCCCGGTGGCCCACCCACGCGCGGTGGGCGGCTTCAGGGTGCAGGTGCATCTGAAGCTGGATGACGGCGACTGGGCGCCCGAGGCTGCCGCGGTGCCGCTGGACAGCGGTGCGCTGGACCTCGTCATCGAGCGTGCCGTGCCTGCCGTGCCGCCGGTGCCGGCCTTGCAGCTGGCGCTGGTGCTGGTCGACCCGGTCGGCCGCGAGGCGCCGCTGCTGCGGGTCGCCGCCACGCCGGTGTGACGCCGGCGGCGGTGGCTCAGGCCGTCATCGCCCTGGCCACCAGCAAGGTGTCGGTGAACTGCTCGAAGGCCACCACCCGCCCCGTCTTCAGCCGCCACACGTGAGCCACCCGCGCATGCAGGTCCTTGCCCGTGGCGCGGTGGCGGCCGCTGTAGTGGCCCAGGGCGACCAGCTGCTCGCCGCCGTCGATGAGCTGCTCCAGCGTGAAGCGATAGTCGTCCCAGTCACGGCCCAGCACCGCGAAGACGTTGCTGACGACAGCCGCGGGGCCGATCCAGGTGCCCGCGCAGGGGAAGCCGGCCATCTCCGTCCAGGCCACKTCGGGAGCCATGTCGGCCATCATGGCCAGGACGTCGCCGCGCGCCGAGGCGGCGTAGTGGTCGCTGATGATTTGCAGATTGCTCTTCACGCCTGCCTCCGGCTCACGAGGCACAGCCATCGATGCTGCAGAACGCGGCTGCGTCGCCGGGCTGCGCCGGCGCCTGGCCGAGCATGCCCTGCAAGGCGGCCGCGAAGTCCTGAGGCCGCCCCAGGTGGGCCGTGGCGTCCACGCGGCTGAGGCCGGCTTGGGTCTCCAGCACAAAGCTCGGGAATCCGCGCGCGCCCGTCTGCGCCATGAAGCTGCGCGTCTGCTCGATGTGGGCCTGCACCGGGCCCAGGCTCTGGCGGCCCAGCTCGGTCGCGAATTCCGCCCTTGGCAGGYCGATGGTGCCGGCCAGCTCGATCAGCACGGCCGGCTCGGCAATGCGGCGGCCCTGCACGTAATGGGCGGCCTGCAGCTCGGCCAGCATGTCCGCGCCACGGCCGGCAAGGGCTTCGGCGGCGAGGATGGCGGCGGTGGGCGGCTCGGAGTCGAACACCGCCTGTGGGTCGCACAGCAGGCCGTCGCGGTAGGCGTCGCCGAAGGGCTGGCCGGTGGCTTGGGCAATGCGCTGGTCATGCGCCAGCACGTAGGCGCGCAGCTCGGGCGTGACGGGCTGGCGTTGCGGGCCGGTCATCATGCCGCCGGCATGCAGGCGCACCGGCAGCAGGCCGCGGGCCGCGCGCACCAGGGGCGCGGCGCCCCAGCACCAGCCRCACAGGGGGTCGTAGATGTAGTGGAGGACAGGGCTCGTCATGGTGCTCACCAGGCCATTTCGCCCTTGTTGACCTTGGCGCCGATGTCCAGGGCCATGCCCAGACCGGCCTGGGGATACGCCTGCTTCATGGCGGCGATGAGGTCGGCGCCGGTCTTGGCCTTGGCGGCCTCGGCGTCGAAGCGGCGCAGGTAGTCGCGGGTGTAGCGGATGGCGCTGGTGTCGAGCGCGGTGCCGGCGGCCATGTGGCCGGGCACGRCGGTGACGGGCTGAAGGGCCTCGATCTCGTCAAGCTGGGCCAGCCAGGCCTGGCGTTCGGCGGGCTTCTGGGTGTCGGCCGTCCAGACGTGCAAGTTGCCGAAGATGGCGATGTTGCCGGCCACGGTCTTGATGGACGGGATCCACACATAGGGCCGGTGGGCCAGCGCGCCGGTGGTGCCGCGCACCTCGATGGTCTCACCGTCGACGGTCAGGGTCGTGCCCTGCAGGGCCTCGGGCACGATCGGCTGCTGGGGCGCGTTGGCGCCCATCTTGGGCGACCAGAAAGCCAGCTTGCCGGCCAGCTTGGCCTGGATCTTCTCGCGCACGGCGGGCGTGGTCACCACGCGGGCCTGGGGGAAGACGGTCTTGAGTGTCTCGGCACCGAAGTAGTAGTCCGGGTCGGCGTTGCTGATGAAGATGGTCTTGAGCGTCTTGCCGCTGTCCAGCACGTTGGCGGCCACGCGCAGCGCATCGGCACGGGTGAAGCCGCTGTCGATGACCAGGGCCTCGGTCTTGCCGCTGATGACGACGGCGTTGACGTGGAAGCTGTTGCCGTCGGCGTTGTAGACCTTGACGGCCAGCGGGGCCTGGGCCAGGGCGCTGCCCGTGGCAACCATGCCCAGGGCCAGGGTGGGCAGCAGGCGGCGGGCGAGTTGGCTGAGAGGGAACATGAGCATCTCCGGTGGGGGTCTGGTGGCCGTGCCGAGGTGTCGGCGGGGTGTGGGGCGAACTCTAGGTTTTGCGGTATGGTTGATAAAGACCGATTCGGTTGACTATTTATTTCGTTTTTCGTCGCAATCAAAGAAAGAGATCATGGATCGCCTGACCGCCATGCGCGTCTTTGTCGAGGTGGCCGACCGCGCCAGCCTGACCCAGGCGGCCGATCAGCTGGAGATGTCCACCGCCATGGTCAGCCGCTATCTGGCGGCGGCCGAGGACTGGTTCGGCGCCCGGCTGCTGCACCGCACGACACGCCGCGTCAGCCTGACGGATGCCGGCAGCGCCGTGCTGCCCGCCTGCCGCCAGATGCTGGACCTGGCGCTGGAGACCCAGCACCTGGCCGCCGAGCGCAGCCGCGAGCCGGCCGGCCTGCTGCGGGTGACGACGCCGGGTTCGCTGGCCGAAGCCCAGCTGACGGCCGCGGTGGTGGATTTCCAGCGCCAGTACCGCCAGGTGGAGGTGATGCTGTCGGTGGCCGACAAGGCGGCCGACCTGGTGGCCGAGCGGGTCGACCTGGCCGTGCGCATCACCAACACGCTGGACCCGGCCATGATCGCCCGCCCGCTGGCCGTGTGCCGCTCGGTGCTGTGCGCCTCGCCGGCCTATCTGCAGCAGCACGGCACGCCGCGCACCGCCGACGAGCTGCGCCAGCACCGCTGCGTGGCCCACGCCTTCGGCATCGGCAAGCAGTACCGCTTCATGCGCAGCGCCGAACTGATCACCGTGCCGGTGGAGTGGAGCCTGCACACCAACGAGACCGCCGTGCTGCGCCGCGCCGTGCTGGCCGGGGCCGGCGTCGGCATGCTGCCCACCTACTACCTGGGCGATGATCTGCGCGCCGGCCGGCTGCTGCCCCTGCTGCCCGACCACCAGCCCGAGGTGCTGGGCATCCATGCCATCTACCTGTCGCGCCAGCACCAGCCGCTGGCGCTGCGGCTGCTGGTGGACTTCCTGGCGGCACGCTTCGCAGGCGAGCCCTGGGACCGTGAACTGAACGCCGCCCCTGCGGCTGCGCACGAGGAGACTGCATGAACCAGCCCTTGCTCGACGTGCTGGCGCTGCTGCGCGCCGGCCAATGGGTGCAGGCGCACGACGAGGTGCAGCGCCACGATTCGCCCGAGGCCGCCTGGCTGCATGCCCTGGTGCATGTGCAGGAGGGCGACCTGGAGGACGCCGAGTACTGGTACGGCAAGGCCGGCCGAGACTGGCGCCGCCGCCTCGGGCTGGCCGAGGAGCTGGACGCGTTGGAGCGGCAGCTGCGTCTTTAACTGGCGCGACAGCGCGCGCAGGCCGGCCTGGCGGCCGCTCAGGTGCAGGGTCAGGCGCTGGCCGGCCGCGAGCCCCTCAAAATGTCAGCGCATCCACACGCCCCGGGACCTCGCGGTCCGGCATGCCGCGCACATCCCTGGCCGAGAATTCGCTGACCCCGCGCAGCGCGAACAGCGCCGCCCCGCCCTGCCCGCGCCGCAGATTGACGGCATGGAAGCTGGCATCGCTGACATCGTCCAGCACGACCGCGGTTCGCCCCTCCGGCTTSACGTAGCCRACCTTGACGTGATGARCCTCGATGGCCTTCACATGGCGCATGTAAAACGCATACGCCGGSGCCTTGCCGAACATGCCGGGCTCCGGATATCCGTTTGCGTTTTCGGGCGGAACCACCTTGCTCCAGGCCGCATCGCCGCCGCCTTGCRTTTCTATCTGCACATTGCTGATGCGAATATCCTCGATCAGRTGCCCTTCCAGCCCGGCAATGGTGCTKGCGTGATTGACGTGCGCACCGGACACCACAACATTGCTGATATTGATGCGCTTGATCGTGCCCACCGGCGGCTTGTTCGGTCCGCGCAGGCGCGCGCCCAAGCGTATGAAGATCGGATCGTTCACCACGTTGCGCATGGTGATGTTGGAGATCGTCAGGTCCTCGATGTGCGAACCGTCCACGCTCTCGATCGCCAGGCCCCGGCACTCGTCGAAAATGCAGTTCGTGATGGTGATGTTCTTGAAGTCGCCATTCGATTCGGTGCCCATCTTGATGCGGCCGTATCGCCCCGACCGGTATTCCGGTGCACTGCGCTTGAAGGTGCCATCAATCAGGCTGCCCTCGTCGAAATTCCCCGACACCAGGCAGTCGGATATCGTGATGTTCTCGCAGTGCTGGATGCGCCCCAGGCCGTAGCTGGCCTTGAGGCAGATCGCATCGTCCCAGGGCGTGTTCAGGCTGCAATTCGTGACGCGCACGTTGCTGCAGGCGTCGATATCCATGCCGTCGCGGTTGGTGTCGATGATCAAGTGATCGATCAGCAGATTGCTGCAGCCGGTCGCCAATATGCCGAAGTGGCCGCCATGCAGGATCGAGAAATCACGCAAGGTCACGTTGCGGCACTCGCGCAGCGCAATCGCCTTGTCGGCTTCGCCGGGCTGATCCGGTTTGTCGGTGTAGTAGCCCGTGTACTTGTCGTGGCCGCTGATCAAGCCTTTGCCGTGAATCAAGCCGCCGCCGACGATGGCCACGTTATTCAGGCCAATGCCCCAGATCAGGCTGTTTTGCCAGTGGCTGTGGCCGTAGTCCTGATAGTTGCC
>NZ_JBFUMO010000186.1:0-10028 GCF_054049355.1 Roseateles sp. P5_E11
GGAACAGGAACAGGAACAGGAACAGGAACAGGAACAGGAACAGGAACAGGAACAGGGCGAGGCGCGCCTGCGGCGCGCTGGCAGCCGCAAGCGGCCGCCCGCGCCGCCAAGCTACGCGCATCGCCCAGCAGATCCATCAACACGCCGTAGGCGCATGCCCCAAGCAAGACAGCCACAGGGCCAGCGCGCGCGAGGACTGCTGGCGAAGCCGCGTGATCGATGGTCAGCAGATAACCAGTGCACGCCGCCTACGCTGCGCCTACTTTTTCATTTCTAGGATGGCATCCCGCCACCCCAAACATCGAGAGAACCCCGATGGATATTGGTAGGCCGTATTGGACTTGAACCAATGACCAAAGGATTATGAGTCCTCTGCTCTGACCAACTGAGCTAACGGCCCCCGGGGAGGAGGCGCGGATTCTAGTCAGGCCCTGAGCTGACGTCGCATCAACGCTGAGACAGCGCCTGCCCCACCATCCGCGACGTGATGTCGACGATCTGGATCATGCGGTCGTAGGCCATGCGCGTCGGGCCGATGACGCCCAGCGTGCCCACCACCTGGCCGTCGACCTCGTAGGGCGCGCTGACGATGGACAGTTCCTCATAGGGCACGACCTGGCTTTCGCCGCCGATGTAGATGCGCACGCCCTCGGCGCGGCTCGACGTGTCGAGCAGGCGCATCAGTTGCGTCTTCTGCTCGAAGAGGTCGAACAGGCGGCGCAGGCTGCCCATGTCGTGGCTGAAGTCCTGCACGGCCAGCAGGTTGCGCTCGCCGGAGACGACGACCTGCTCCTGCTCCTGCACCATGGCCTCGGTACCGACCTGCACCGCCGCGCTCATCAGCCCGGCGATCTCGCCGCGCAACTCGTCCACCTCATGACGCAGGCGCTCGCGCACGGCTTCGAGCGTGAGGCCGGCGTAGTTGGCATTCAGGCGGTTGCTGGCTTCGGCAAGCTCGGACTGGCTGAGGTCCTGTGCGGTGAAGATGACGCGGTTCTGCACGTCGCCATCGGGTGCAACGAGGATGACGAGCACGCGGCGCTCGCCCAGGCGCAGGAACTCGATGTGGTGGAAGACGCTGGCCTTCTTCGGCGACGTGACCACACCCACAAAGCTGGACAGGTTGGACAGCATCAGCGCCGCGCTGGCGATGACGCGCTGGGGCTGGTCGGGCTGCAGCCGGGCGGCATCCACGCCAATGAGACCGGGCTGGGCCGTCAGCATGGTGTCGACGAACAGGCGGTAGCCGCGCGCCGTGGGGATGCGGCCGGCGCTGGTGTGGGGGCTGGCGATGAGGCCGAGGTCTTCGAGGTCGGCCATCACATTGCGGATGGTCGCCGGGCTGAGTTCCAGGCCCGAGGCCTTGGACAGCGTGCGCGAGCCGACCGGCTGCCCGTCCGCGATATAGCGTTCGACCAGGGTTTTCAGCAGGGATTTAGATCGCTCGTCGAGCATGCCCGCATTCTATGGACACCCCTTTTCCTGCAGAGAGAGGCGATACCCCTGTGGTGTAATTTGCCGCATGGCCGAGCGCTTCAGACATGTCGCCATCGTGGGCAAGCATCAAGCGCCTGGCATCGGGCCGGTGCTGGAGGAGATTGCCCAATTTTTGTGCAGCCAGGGCTTGGATGTCTCGCTGGAAGCGGACACCGCGCTCAACACCGGCCTGACGGGCTATGAAGCGCTGTCCAACGACGAGCTGGGCCGGCAATGCGACTTGGCGGTGGTCATCGGCGGTGACGGCACGATGCTCGGCTTCGCACGGGACATGGCCCGCCACGGCATTCCGCTGGTGGGCATCAACCAGGGGCGGCTGGGCTTCATCACGGACATTCCCATCGAACGCTGGCGCGAGTCATTGGCGCCAGTACTGGCAGGCGACTACGAAGTCGAGCCGCGGGCGATGCTGGAAGGCGCGGTCTGGCGCGACGGCGAATCCATCTTCTCCGGCCTGGCACTCAATGACGTGGTCGTGAGCCGCGGCGGCAGCTCCGGCATGGTGGAGCTGAAGATCGAGGTCGGCGAGCAGTTCGTCGCCAACATGCGCGCCGACGGCCTCATCGTGGCCTCGCCTACCGGTTCCACGGCCTATGCGCTGTCGGCCGGCGGGCCCATCCTGCACCCCGGCATCGCCGGCTGGCTGATCGTGCCCATCGCGCCCCACACCCTGTCCAACCGGCCCATCGTGCTGCCTGACCTGGGCGAGGTGCGCCTGGAGATCGTCGCCGGCCGCGATGCCTCGGTGAATTTCGACATGCAAAGCCTCGCGAGCCTGCTGCACGGCGACACCATCACCGTGCGGCGCAGCCAGCACCAAGTCCGCTTCCTCCACCCCAAGGGCTGGAGCTATTACGCGACCCTGCGACGCAAACTGCGTTGGTATGTTTAGAGCCTGACCCATGCTGCGGCACCTGAGCCTGAAGGATTTCGTCATCGTCCCTGCGCTGGAGCTCGACTTCGAGCCCGGCTTCGCCGTGCTGACCGGCGAAACCGGCGCTGGCAAGTCCATCCTGATCGACGCGCTGCAGTTGGCCCTGGGCGGCCGCGGTGACGCCGGCGTGGTGCGCGAAGGTGCGGCCAAAGCCGAGATCACCGCCGAGTTCGACACGCCGGCGCATCTGCGCGCCTGGCTGGACGAGGCCGGTTTCGACACCGATGACACGCTGCTGCTGCGCCRCGTCATCGACGCCGCGGGAAAAAGCCGCGCCTGGATCAACGGCGGCGCCGCCACGCTGACGCAGCTGCGCGAACTGGCCGACCATCTGCTCGACATCCACGGCCAGCATGCCTGGCAGGGCCTGACCCGCCCCGCCGCCGTGCGCGAGCTGCTGGATGGCTTCGCGGGGCTGGACACTGTGCCGCTGGGCCGCGCCCACGCCGCATGGAAGCAAGCCGTCGAGGCGCTGCAAAAGGCCCWGGGTCAGCAGGCCGACGCACTGCGCGAGCGCGAGCGGCTGGCCTGGCAGATCGGCGAGCTGGACGGCCTGGCGCCCGCCGAGGACGAGTGGGAGGAGCTGAACGCCGAGCACGGGCGCCTGTCGCACGGCCAGTCCCTCATCGACGCGGCCAAGTCGGCGCTGGATGCGCTGGACGAGGCCGAGCCCAGCGCCCAGTCCCTTGCCGGCGGCGCGCTGGACCAGCTCGAACGCGTGCTCGACCACGACGCCCGCCTGCTGCCCGCCGTGCAGGCCCTGCGCGACGTGCAGGCCCAGCTGCAGGACGCCAGCCACACGCTGTCGGCCTATCTGCACAAGGCCGATCTCGACCCCAGCCGCCTGGCCGAGCTGGACGAGCGCGTGTCGGCCTGGATGACGCTGGCGCGCCGCTACCGCCGCCAGCCTCACGAGCTGCCGGCCCTGCTCGCGCAATGGCGCACCGAGCTGGCCCAGCTTGACGCCGCCAGCGACCCCACCCTGCTCGAGGCGGCCCTTGCCGCCGCGCGCCAGGCCTTCGACGCCGAGGCCCAGGCCGCCAGCCGTGCGCGCAAGAAGGCGGCGCCGCAGCTGGCGTCCGCCGTCACGGCGGCGATGCAGCAGCTCGGCATGGCGGGCGGCCAGTTCGACATCGCCCTGAACCCCACCGACGGCCCGCAGAGCTTTGGCGTCGAATTCGCCGAATTCCTCGTCGCCGGCCATGCCGGCAGCACGCCGCGGCCGCTCGCCAAGGTGGCCTCGGGCGGCGAGCTGTCGCGCATCGCGCTGGCCATTGCGGTGACGGCCAGCCAGGCCGCAACCGACAACGCGCCCGGCACCTTGATCTTTGACGAAATCGACGTCGGCATCGGTGGCGCCGTCGCCGAGACCGTGGGCCGGCTGATGAAGCAGCTCGGCCATTCGGCAACCGGCCAGCGCCAGGTGCTGGCCGTCACCCACCTGCCCCAGGTGGCCGCGTGCGCAGACCGTCATCTCGTCGTCGCCAAGGCCTTGCAAGGCACGAGCACCGTCAGCTCCGTCAGCCCCGTGGCCGGCGAGGCCCGCGTGGCCGAGATCGCCCGCATGTTGGGCGGCGAGCGCCTGTCGTCCACCAGCCTGGCGCATGCGCAGGAGATGCTGGACGCGTCCACGGCGATCAAGCCGCGCAAGGCCCGGTCATGAGCATGGACACGGATCTGCACGGCGACGTCGTGCTGCTGACCGGCATGTCCGGCGGCGGCAAGTCGGTGGCCATGCATGCGCTGGAAGACGCCGGCTATTTCTGCGTGGACAACCTGCCCGCGGAGCTGCTGCTGGACTTCCTGCGCCTGGAGCAGCAACGCGGTGAACGACGTGTCGCCATCGCGGTGGACGTGCGCTCGGCGAGTTCGCTGCCGCTGATGCTGCCGCTGCTCAAGGACCTGCGAGCCACCGGCGTGCCGGTGCGCTCCATCTTCCTGGACGCCAACAACGAGGCGCTGATGCGGCGCTTCTCCGAGACACGCCGGCCTCACCCGCTGCGCGAGGACCGCGACACCGGCTTCGGCGCGCTGGAAGGCGCGGCCGATGACAGCCACCGCCTGTTGCTGGACGCCATCAAGCTGGAGCGCGAACTGCTCGGCGGGCTCAAGGCCGAGTMCACCGTCATCGATACCAGCCAGCTGCGCCCGGCGCAGTTGCGTGCCTGGCTCGGTGATCTGGTCGGCCCGCATGTCGGCGCCAAGCTCACCCTGGTTTTCGAGAGCTTCGCCTTCAAGCATGGCGTGCCCAGCGACGCGGACTTCGTCTTCGACGTGCGCGTGCTGCCCAATCCCTATTACGACCGGGAGCTGCGCCCGCTCAACGGCCGCGATGCGCCGGTGGCGGCTTATCTCGCAGCCCAGCCCGAGGTCGGCCTGATGATGGGCCAGATCGCCGGCTTCCTGTCGCGCTGGCTGCCCAATTTCGCGGCCGACCAGCGCAGCTACCTGACCGTGGCCATTGGCTGTACCGGTGGCCAGCACCGCTCCGTGTATCTCGTCGAGATGCTGGCGCGCCAGTTCAGCCACCACGGCCATGTGCTGAAGCGCCACCGCGAGCTGGACGCAAGGTAGAGCCCCTCGCTCGGCCCGGTGGGAAGTTCAGAACAAATGTTCTAGACATCGCGTTCTAGAACGTTTATTCTGAACCCATGAGTCGAACCCCTTCCTCCAAGCCAACGGCGGCCGAGCTGGACCTGCTGCGCGTGCTCTGGCGCCTGGGCCCCGCCGATGCGAAGGCCGTGCACGAGGCCCTGCTGCCCGAGCGGCCCGACGCCACCTATGCCACCGTACTGCGCCAGCTGCAGGTGATGCACGGCAAGGGCCTGCTGACCCGCGACGAGAGCCAGCGCCCGCAGCTCTACGCCCCCGTGCATGCCCAGGACAAGCTGCAGCAGTCCCTGGTGAAGGACTTCATCAGCAAGGCCTTTGCCGGCTCTGGCAAGGCCTTGGTGCTCGCGGCCCTGAAGAACCACGTCAGTGCCAAGGAACGCGCGGAGATCCGCCAGTTGCTGGCCGGGAAGGGAGATGAAGCCTGATGAGCCTGGACATCGCCATGATTGCCTGGGGCTGGGCCCTCGTGAACTTCGTCTGGCAGGGCGTCGTCGTCGGCGCCGCCGTGGCCCTGCTGCTGGCGCTGATGCGCGGCGCATCGGCACGCTGGCGCTATGCCGTCTGCGCGGCCGGCCTGGGGCTTTGCCTGGGCCTGCCGCTGGCCCAGTGCCTGGACCTCGCACCCGCCGACGCCGAATTCATCGGCGAGCTGCCGCCGCTTGCTGAGCAGATGCCGGCCCTGGTCAGCGCCTGGGCCCTGGGCACGGCGCTGATGCTGGCGAGGTTGGCCCTGGGCCTGGCCTGGGTCGGCCGTGCGCGGCGGCGCAGCATGCCGGCACCGGCCGAATGGCAGGCGCGGCTGGACGGCCTCGCCCGACGCCTGGGCCTCAAGCGACCCGTCCCGCTGCGCCTGCTGCCCGACCTGGCCGGCCCCATCGCACTGGGCATGTTCAGGCCCTGCGTGCTGCTGCCTGCCGCCCTGCTCACCCGCCTCCCGGTGGACCTGATCGAAGCCCTGCTGGCGCACGAGCTGGCTCATGTGCGGCGCTGGGACTACGCGGCCAACCTGCTGCAGAGCGCCGTCGAGGCCCTGCTCTTCTTTCACCCCGTCGTCTGGTGGCTGTCGGCTCGCATGCGTCATGAGCGCGAGCTGGTGGCCGACGAGATCTCGGCCGAGCTGCTCGGTGATTCACGCCGCCTGGCCCTGGCCCTGCACGCCCTTTCTGAAATGGACTCCTCCGATATGACTCCCTCTCCTGCGCTCGCCGCTCGCGGCGGCGACCTGCTTGCCCGCATCGAGCGCCTGCTCGCGCCGCGCCCCCAGGCCACGGGCTGGAAGCTGGCCCTGCCGGCGCTGCTGATCGCCGCGACCAGCTTCGTCGTGCAGGCCAAGGGCCGTGAGCCGGTCGAGCCGCCGCCCAGCCCCGTGGCCATCGAGGCCGAGGCGCCGCCGGTTCAACAACTGCGCCTGCCCGTCAATGCCAAGCACGTCGTCGTCATCGACGACGCCACCGGCAAGGTGCTGATGGCCCGTGACGCCGACACCGTCGTGCCGATCGCCTCGCTGACCAAGCTGCTGACGGCCATGGTCGTGCTCGACGCCAAGCTGGACCCGAACGAGAAGCTGCGTATCACGAGCGACGACGTCGACACGCTCAAGCACAGCCGCTCGCGGGTTCGCGTCGGCACGCAGATGAGCCGGCAGGCCGCGCTGGAGCTGGCGCTGATGGAGTCCGAGAACCGCGCCGCCGCGGCACTGGCGCGCACCTTTCCCGGCGGGGAGGCCGGCTTCGAGAAGGCCATGCAGGCCAAGATCCGCGCGCTCGGCCTGAAGCGCACGGCCATCACCGACCCGACCGGGCTGTCGCCGGCCAATACCTCGACCGCCACCGAGATGGCGGCCATCACGGCAGCGGCGGCGCGCTACGGCGAGATCGAGCGCATCACCAGCGTCAAGAAGGCCAAGGTGCCGGTCGACGGCCGCCAGCGCGACGTGCGCAACACCAACCGGCTGGTCGGCGCCAAGGGCTGGAACATCCGCGTCTCCAAGACCGGCTATACCGAGGAAGCTGGCCGCTGCCTGGCCATGCGCATCCTGAACGGCAAGCGCCCGGTGACCGTGGTGCTACTGGACGCCGACGGCTCGGCCAATCGCCTGCGCGATGCGGCGCTGATCCGCAAGTCGCTGGCCCGCCAGGCTTTCTGACCGTGCAACGCCGTCATCTGCTTGCGGCCGGCAGCGCCGCCCTGTCCTGGCCCGCCTTTGCGCTGGACTTCGCAGCCCCAGCGGCGCCGGCTGTGATGCGCGCCAGCGTGGACCGCATCGTCGACATCGCCGTCGGCATCCGCCCTTTTCGCGCCCAGGGGCCGCGCATCGAGGTCGAGAGACGCTTCGACAAGACCGTCGTCCACCACTACGGCCACGGCGGCAGCGGCTGGTCACTGTCCTGGGGTTCGGCCCAGCGCGCGCTGGCGCTGATCCAGTCGCGCGGCGGTCGCCCGGGTGAGCGCATCGCCGTCATCGGCTGCGGCGCCATCGGCCTGACGACGGCGCGCACCGCCCAGCAGGCCGGCTACAAGGTCAGGCTCTACGCCAAGGACCGGCCACCCCGCGTGCACTCCTCAGCGGCCACCGGGCTGTGGACGCCGGACTCGCGCATCGTCACCAGCGAACACGCCAGCGAGGCCTGGACGGYCGATTGGGAAGCCATGGCGCGTGCCTCGTTCAAGGTGCACCAGAGCTATCTCGGCCTGCCCTCCGGCCCCGTCGAATGGCATGACGGCTATGTCGTCGCCGACGAGGATTTCGATCAGGCCCTGCCCGGCCACATCGGCGAGCCCGACTATCCGGAGCTGTCGTCGCGCATCGCCGACCTGCGCCCGCAGGGCAAGGCGCTCTCGGCCGCGGAGCATCCTTTTCGCAAACCGCACGCACGCCGCTTCACGCAACTCATTTTCAACGTCCCGGCCTACCAGCGCCTGCTGCTGGACGATTTCGCCCGCGACGGCGGCGAACTGGTGCAGCGCGAGTTCCGGCAGCCGCGCGACTTTGCCCGCCTGCCCGAGCGCGTCATCGTCAACTGCACGGGCGACGGTGCGCGCAAGCTGCTGGGAGACACCAGCATGACACCGGTGCGCGGCCAGACGGCTCGACTCATTCCACAGCCCGAGGTGGACTACGCGCTGATCTATCGCGGCCAGAACCTCGTCGTGCTGCCGCGCCGTGACGGCCTGCTGGTCGCGGCCATGGGTGAGCACGACTTCGGCAATGACGACCTGCGCCCCGACCGGGCCCAGAGCGAGGCCGCGGTGCAGCGGCTCGCCGGCCTGTTCTAGAAAGTCTCCCAATCGCCCTCGGCCTGGCTGGGCGCGGGGGCTGGCTTGGGCGCCGCAGTGACCGGCGCGGGCCTGGCTTGAGCCGCAGGGCGCGGTGCAGGTTTGGGAGTCGCAGCGCGAGGCGCCATGGCAGACCGCGCTGCCGGCTTGGGCGTGCCGCGTGGCCCTGGCGCCGCAGCGCCCGCATCCACGCGGAAGGCCGCCACCGCCTCGGCCAGCTTGGCCGTCTGCATGCGCATGCTCTCGGCCGCGGCCGCCGTCTGCTCCACCAGGGCCGCGTTCTGCTGCGTGGCCTGGTCGAGCTGGCTGACGGCCGCGTTGATCTGGCCCACGCCTTCGCTCTGCTCTCGGCTGGAGACGGTGATCTCGCCGACGAGGTCGGTCACCTTGCGCACCTCGTTGACCATCTGGCCGATGGTTTCGCGCGCGGCCAGCACCTGGGCGCTGCCGCTCTCGACCTTGCTGACACTGTCACCAATGAGGCTTTTGATCTCCTTGGCCGCCTCGGCGCTGCGCTGGGCCAGCAGGCGCACCTCGCCGGCCACGACGGCAAAGCCGCGGCCCTGCTCGCCCGCCCGCGCCGCCTCGACCGCCGCGTTCAGCGCGAGGATATTGGTCTGGAAGGCGATGCCATCGATGGTGCCGATGATGTCGGAGATCTTGCGGCTGGAGGTCGAGATCGCGTCCATCGTCGTGACGACCTCACCGACAGCGGTGCCACCGGCGCCGGCCACTTCGGAGGCATGGTTGGCGAGCTGGTCGGCCTGGCGTGCGTTGTCGGCATTGGCCTTGATCTGCGCGGCCATCTGCTCGACGGAGGCGGCCGTCTGCTCGAGGCTGGAGGCCTGGCTCTCGGTGCGCGCCGACAGGTCGGCATTGCCCTGGGCGATCTCGGCCGCTGCAACGCTGAGCTGGTCGCAGCCCAGGCGCACGCCCGACACCATTCGCGCCAGGTTCTGCGTCATCTCGTCCAGCATGGTCAGCAGCTGGCCGAGCTCATCGCGCGAGCTGCTGTGCAGGCGCTGCGTCAAGTCGCCGGCCGCCACGGCCTTGACTGCGTCGGAAGCGCGCTGCACGGGGCCGGTGATGGAACGGGTGATGGACAGGGCCGCCAACACGCCGATGACCAGGGCCACGAGCGATGCGATGCCGAAGATCCACAGCACGCGGCGGTAGGCACTCTCGGCGGAAGCGGTCGTCACGCCGGCCAGCTTCTCGTTGTAGTCCCACCATTTGCCGACGTTCTGGCGCAGCGGCAGGAAGACGGTGCGGGCGGCCCCATTCATCTCCCGGGCTGCCGTGCCCTGGGTCGGGTCGGCGGCACTCTCCTCTGAAGCCTTGAGGACTTTTTCCTGGCCCGCGAAATAGGCCTCGGCGCCCTCGCGCACCGTCTTCAGCAGCCCACGATCCTCGTCGTCGGCGGCCAGCAGCTCATAGTCCTTCAACCGCTGGCGGACGTCGTCACGCGCCTTGACGATCTGGCCAGAGAGTTCCTTCTTCTGCTTGTCGTCGTCCGTCAGGATGTGCTGCTGCTCGTACCTCCGCGCGTCGGAGATCGCACCGTCGATCTGGTGAATGATGCGCAGCGACGGCAGGATGTTCTCGGGGTAGTACTCGGCGTAGTAGTTGATCGACTTCGCCAGCAACGTGCCGACAAAGGCCATCGCCAGCATCAGCGCCAGCAACACGAAGAACGCCAATCCCAGGC
>NZ_JBFUMO010000187.1:0-10000 GCF_054049355.1 Roseateles sp. P5_E11
CGGTGGCGTCGTTGATCGAGAAGTCGCGGACATGCAGCTCGTAGATGCTCAGGTCCGACGGCGCGGCCACGGTGGTGGGCGGCGCGCTCTGGTCCCAGCCATTGGGCTTGGTGGCCTGGGCCTGCAGGTCCATGACAACGCTCTGCTGGCTGCCCAGGGTCAGGCCGAGGGAATAGGGGTCTGTGACGAGGTTCTTCACCAGGCCCGTGCCCTTGACGAAGACCTGCACCTGGTAGCGGTAGGTGGCGCCTTGCAGATGGCCTTGCTTGCTGAGGCTCCAGACGCCGGTGGCAGCGTCGCGCGCCATCGGCTCGGTAGTGGTGCGGGTCAGGCCCGAGTTGCCCAGGGCCGTCGTCAGCACCAGCGATACGTTTTGCGCGGTGGGTGCCCACAGCTTGAAGCTGGTGCTGCCATTGCTGGCGACGGCGCCGAGGTCGGGCACGTTGTTGGCGGCGGCATAGAGGTCGTCCAGCGCGCCGGCGATCTGGGCGGTGGTGGCGTTCTGCACCTTGCCGTTGGCGTCTTCCTGCACGAGCACGAGTTGCTGCTGGTGCAGGCTGGGCAGGCGAACCACGTCGGCTGCACGCACGTTGAAGACGGTGCCGCTGGCCACGTACTTGAAGCGCAGCGCGTCAGCGGCGGGCACGGTGCCGGTGAAGGCGTCCAGCGTGATGTAGCCGTCAGCGCCTTGCACCGGCGCTTCGAGGCCGACGCTGATCTGGCCAGTGGCCGAGTAATAGAGGCGAACCGGGCTGCTGGTGGCCACACGCGGCCACTTGACCATGCTCTTGTTCAGCCACACGGCGCGGGCGTCGGTGCTGGAGACCTGGCGCAGGTCCGGCGGCGCGAAGTAGACGGTGGCGTCGCGCTCCACCAGCCAGATCTGGCCGACCTGGTTCTGGATGTTCAGCGCGGCGTACTCGACATGGATGTTGTCGTTGCGGCCGTCCTTGTCGTTCTCGTTGGGCGGCATGCCGTGGATGATGAATTC
Source organism: Roseateles sp. P5_E11 (assembly GCF_054049355.1). Lineage (NCBI taxonomy): Bacteria > Pseudomonadati > Pseudomonadota > Betaproteobacteria > Burkholderiales > Sphaerotilaceae > Roseateles > Roseateles sp. P5_E11. The sequence goes on from NZ_JBFUMO010000187.1 coordinate 992, forward strand.
CAGGGCCTTGCGGTTCACGTCGCCCTGCGGGTTCAGCACGGGGATGTCGAACACGACTTCGCCGTCACCGACCGCGTAGCCGGGCATGGCGCTCAGCGGGACGGGCTGGCCCCAGTTCTCGATGTTGACGCCGGCGGGCAGTGCCGGAGCGTTCAGGCCGCTGCCGTTCCACAGATGCAGGCCCCAGGCGCTGTAGCCGCTGTCGAAGCGCTTGTAGTGCACGCGCAGGGTCTTGATGTCGGGCGCGGGCAGCAGCAGCGGGTTGCTGGCGTAGCTGGTGCTGTCGCCTGCCAAGCGCCAGATCTCGTTGGCGCCGGCCAGGAGCGCATAGCTCTGGTCGGCGCCGCCGTTGTCCTTGTTGTCGCCGTTGTGCAGCAGGAAGCCGACGGTGCCGCTGCCCGCGGCCAGGGGCACGTCGTAATAGACGCCGAAGTCGTCGCTGCCGGCYGCGTTCCAGCCGCCGTTCCAGTTCGGGCTTTGGGCGGCGTTCCAGGTGTGGATCTGCCAGCCGGCGTAGTCGCCGCCCGAGCGGCGGTAGTGCACGCGCAGCGAGGTGGCGGGTGCACCGGGCGTAGCCACGGCGGCAATCTTGGCGCGTGGCGCCTGCTGGGCGACTGGCACGCCGGCCAGCAGCTCAACGCCGCTGCTGTCTTCGGCTGCCGCGCTGCTGACGCTGCTCATGGTGGCCTGTGGTTCGACGCTCCCGCCGCCACAGGCCCCCAGCAGCGCCAGCGCGCCGATTGCCAAGCCCGTGATCGCCTGTCGCGCCTGCAGCGCCCAGCCTGCCCATGCCTTCATGTCGTGCACTCCTTGGAAGTGCGCGGATGCTATTGAAGCAAAACTACATATGGAAGCTGGTGAAATCCCGAGGGGAAGTTCATGAATTTCCACTATGTATAGAGAGATTCGCCCAGAAGGATCATGGATCTATTTGATCTATGTGTAGTTTTATTTCAATCATGATGCCTTGCGTCTGGAAGGAAACGAAAGATGTGACGACTGAGGAAATCGTGAGGATGACTCACGACATGCGGGCAGCGCAGGACTAAGCTTCAACCAGGAGACTGCAGCGAGAGCAGGGGACTGCCATGAACAAGATCCGTACCTTGAGCGCCGCCCTGGCCGTGATCGCCACGGCGGTCGGCCTGAGTGGCTGCGCCGTCGAAACCAGGCCACCGCCGACCACCGACGTTTTCGTCGATTCCGCGTTCAAGCCGCCCAGCGTCCACATCGATGCGCAGGAGGCGCTGGCTCTGAGCCCGGCGATGAAGCGCTTCGCCGAGACGGAGATGGCCAGCGAGATCCGCAACAAGGGTCTGCGCGATGGCCTCATCGACGCCCTCTACACCAAGGGCCGGCTGCAGCTGGACTACGACGCCGAGAACACCCGCACGGCGGCCGAGGCCTTCGAGGCCAAGCGTGGCAACTGCATGTCGCTGGTGCTGATGACGGCGGCCTTCGCCCGCCACCTGAACATGCCGGTGCGCTTCAACAGCGTCTTCCTGGAAGAGAGCTGGACCCGTTCCAACGGCATCTTCTTCGTCGCCGGCCACGTCAACATCAGCCTGGCCCGGCCGCTGGCCGTCGGCCGCACAACCGTCTTCGGTGACCCGGAGCTGCTGACCATCGACTTCCTGCCGCCCGACCAGGTGCGCGGCCATCGCGGCCGGGTCGTCGACGAGTCCACCATCCTGGCGATGTTCCTGAACAACCGTGCCGCTGAGGCGCTGACGGTGGGCAAGGTCGATGACGCCTACTGGTGGGCGCGCGAGGCCATCCGCACCGATGCACGTTGGCTGTCGGCCTACAACACCCTGGCCGTGCTCTACCGCCGCAAGGGCCTGATGGACCGCGCCGAGGCGACGCTGCGCCTGGTGCTGGATCGCGAGCCGCTCAACACCCAGGCAATGTCCAACCTCGTTCTCGTGCTCAGCGACACCGGTCGCCGGGAGGAGGCTCTGGTCTATTCCAACCAGCTCGCCCAAATCCAGCCCATCGCGCCCTACAAGTTCTTCGACGAAGGCTTGGCGGCCATGCGGGCGGGCGAGTACGCGGCCGCTCGCCAGCTGTTCCGCAAGGAGTTGGCGAGAGCAGCCTATGTGCCCGAGTTCCATTTCTGGCTGGGCCTGGCCAACTACGGCATGGGCGATGTGTCGGGTGCGCGCGGCGAGATCGCCAAGGCGCTGGAGAACAGCGCGACGGTCAAGGACCGTGAGATGTATGGCGCCAAGCTGGCCTGGCTGAACGAGATCCGCGAGCAGCAGCGCCAGCAGCGCATACCGCTGCGAGGGCCGGCGGGATCCTAGTCGCCATCAGATCGCAGCGAGCCCGTGCCGGGCTCGGGCCCGGGCACAGGCCTCGTCACCAATGCCCATGGGCGCCCGCTCGCCGAACTCGCGGCAGGGCGAGGGGCGCCACTCGTGGATGCCGCAGCTGGCCTTCACACCCACCTTGCCGCTGAGTGCCGCGCAGCGCGGCTGGGCATGGTCGGTGCCGCGCATGCGCACCAGGCGCCCGGTGAGCTCCACCGCCAGGCCATCGGGCACGCGGCCGCCTTCGCTCTCCAGCTCGCTGCGGTCGAAGTCGACCCGAAAGCTCGCGCAGCAGGCGCCGCAGCTCAAACAGGGGTTGTCACTCATCCAGCCAGTGTAGGCAGCGGTGAGACACTGGATCGCTCCCACCTCATCCCAGCCCACCATGCGCGCATTCCTTGGCACCCTCCTGCTGCTGGCCGCCGGCGCAGCCCAGGCCGCGGATCTGACCGTCACCGTGATGGATCGCAACGGCAAGCCGCTGGCAGACGCCGTCGTGCTGGTCGACAGTGCGGTGCAGGGCCTGCGGCCCACCACGGTGATGGAGGCGACCGTCGTGCAGGAGAAGCTGCGCTTCGTGCCCACGGTCAGCGTCGTCGGCCTGGGCGCCAAGGTCAGCTTCAGCAACCTGGACACCTGGGACCATCACGTCATCCTCGGGCTGATGGGCGCCGGCGGTGTCTACGTCGACCCGGGCCAGAACACCCAGTTCCGCCTTGCCGGCCGCGTTGGCAACAAGCCACCCGCCTCTGACAGCAAGGTGCTGGGCCAGCCCGGCGCCTATCTGCTGGGTTGCCACATCCACGGCTCCATGCGCGGCCACATCTACGTGGCCGACACGCCCTGGGCCAAGCTCGGCGGCGAGGACGGCAAGGCTGTGCTGCAGGGGCTGCCGGAAGGCCCGGCCCGAGTGCGCATCTGGCACCCCGACCAGCTCGTCGAAGGTTCGCCGACGGACGTGAAGGTCGCCGCCACCGGCAGCGCGGTGACGATCACCACGCAGATTGCTCCGGCGCGCAAGAAGCGGCCCGCGGGCGATCCGTACTTCGGGGGCTAGTGAGCGAAGGGGTTCGCCGTCGCGAACCACAGGCCGATGCCGGTGGCGATGATGAAGGCGCCATCGGTCACGCCGACCGCCAGAAAGAACTTGGTCTGCAGCTCGGGCGCGATCTCGGGCTGGCGAGCGATGCCCTCCAGCAGCTTCATGCTGGCCAGGCCGATGCCCAGGCAGGAACCGAAAGCGGGAATGCCGATCAGCAGCGCGACGGCGAGGGGCAGGACATCGAAGGCGGGCATCTTGGTTACTCCTTTGTGTTGGCGAGAAGGAGTCTGGCCGGGTCTTTGCGGCGCGTCGATGACCTCGGAAGTCATTGAGTTCAGTCGCCGGTTCAGGTCAACTGGAGGCTTCCTTCTTCCTTTTTGTCAGCCGCCTGCTGGCTCGCGCACGACGGTGACCGTGCAGTCCGACTCGGCCACGACCTGGCCCGACACGCTGCCCAGGTAGCGCCGGATCGCTGAGGCGCCGCGCGCGCCCATGACGATGTGGTCCACGCCGTTGCGGTGGGCGAAATCCACCAGCGCGTTGGCCACGTCGGGCGCCTCCAGCACATGGAAGGTCAGCCGGCCGTCTGCCAGGTTCAACGCCTTGCTGATCGGGCGCGCCCAGTGCTTGAGCGCGATGAGCTGCTTCACGTGCAGGCTCTGGCCGTGCTGGTCGATCAGCTCGTCGATGCCGATGCGGTTGACCTTCATGACGGACACACAGGCCAGCCGCGCGCCGGCCTCGGTCTGCACGATGCGGYGGACGGTCTCGCACAACTGCGCCCGCAACTCGGGCGTCCCGCGGTCCAACTCCACCGCGGCCATCACGATGGGGCTGCGCGCGAGCTGCTGGCCGGCCGGTCCGGCGGGGGCGGGTTCGGCACCCAGGGCGAAGAACCAGCGCTTGAGCCTGAGCATCGCGCCGCTCACCCTCAGCTTCTCGGCGCGCGCTGTCAGCGCCACGCCGGCGGGTTCGCGCAGGTCCAGCGCGAGCTGGGCGGCGCTCTGGTAGCGGCGCTCGGGCTTGACCTCCAGGCAATGCAGGATGACTTCCTGCAGCCAGGGCGGCAATTCGGGGCGGATGGCGCGCGGCGGCACGGGCTCGACGAAGAGGCGCCGGCGCAGGCCGCGCACCGAGTCCGGCTGGCCGAAGGGGCGCTCGCCGGTCGCCAGGTGATAGAGCATGACGCCCAGGGCGAACAAGTCGCTGCGCGGATCGTTGCGCACGAACTGCACCTGCTCCGGGCTCATATAGGGCCCCGTGCCCATGGGCAGCGTGAACTCCTCTTCGAGCAGATCGGGCAGTTGTTCATGGCGGCTGAGGCCGAAGTCGACCAGCACGGCCGTGCCGTCGGCGCGGAACATGATGTTGCTGGGCTTGATGTCCAGGTGCACGACGTACTGGCGATGCAGGGCGGCCAGCGCTGTCGCGACGCGGGCACCGATGTCGGCCACCTCCTCAGGCGGCAGCGGCGCATCGTCCAGGCGCGGGCGCAGCGTGTCGCCGGGGATGCGCTCCATGACGATGAAGGCCTGGCGTGTCCAGTCGCCGCGGGCCACGAAGCGCGGCACATGCGGGCCGCTGAGCTGCGGCATCAGCATCTGCTCGACCTCGAAGCCGACGATGGTGGCCGGGTCCTCGCCGCCCTTGATGCGCGGCACCTTCATTAGCAGTTCGATGCCGTCATCGGCGCTGCTGTCACTGCCTTCCACACGGCTGACCCGCCACAGGTTGGCCATGCCGCCCTGGTGCAGGCGAGCCTCCAGCCGGAAGCCGTCCAGCACCTGGCCGGCTTCGAGTGGCGCGGGTGGAGCGGGTGGCAAGGGTGGGTTGGTGGTCATCACTCTCCGCGGGTGAGGCGGCCCGCCAGGCGCTCGGCAATCAGCGGCGGCAGGTCGGTTGCGCGCAGGGCCGCGACGGCCGCGTCAACGTCGTAGGCCACACGCTGGAAGGTGATGCGGGCATCGTCCAGATCGGACTTGCCGGGGTCGAGCAACGCGTAGCAGGCCGCCGGATTGCCGTCACGCGGCTGGCCGCAGGAGCCGGGAATGACCAGCCACTGGCGGTGCGCCGGCAGCGGCATGGGCACGCCGGCCACCGGCCGGAAGTCGCCCGCCTTGCCGGTGCCGGAGAGGTGGAAGAGCATGGGCTCGTGCATATGGCCGCAGACCTGGATGCGCGCCGCGCTGGCGTGCAGGCTCTTCACGGCCTCGGCGCGGCCTTGCACGTATTCCCAGCCGTTGGGATCGAAGGCATTGGCATGCACGAACAGGCAATGGCCCGGCTCGCCGTGAGCCTGCAACGGCAGCCGCGCGAGAAAGCGCAACTGGTCTTCGTTCAGCTGGGCGCGCGTCCAGTCGATGACCGCGCGGGCATCGGGGTGCATGCCCGGGGTGCCGCCATGGACCACGGCTTCATCGTGGTTGCCCTGCACGGCGATGGCGCCATCGGTGACCAGGGCCATGACCTGATCGACCACCCAGGCCGGGTCGGCGCCGTAGCCGACGAAGTCGCCCAGCAGCGCATAGCGCGTGGCGCCCTGGGCCCGCGCGTCCGCCAGGACGGCTTGCAGGGCCTGTTTATTGGCATGAATGTCTGTGATGAAAGCCCAACGCATGGGCCGCAGCTTGCCACGAAGGGCTGACGCCGGCCCAACACCGGGTCAGGGGGCGGCGAGATCGGGGCGGATATCGGCCAGGGATGCGAGCAGGCGTTGCGCGGTTGCCGGGTCGCGCGGGGCCAGCGCTTGCGCGATTCGGCGCAGCGGTTCGGCAGCGGGCCGGAAGTCGGGGCTTTGGCGCAGTACGGCCAGCAGCGGCGGGCCGACGCGGGCCAGCATGACGGCCGGGTCTGCGCTGGGTGTGGTGCGGCGGCCCAGGTCCAGGTAGTCGCGGCGGGCCTGGGTGTAGGCCGAGAGGCGCGCGGCCGCTGCGGCATCCGGCTGGGCGAGCAGGGCGGTCATGTCGACGCTCACCTCGCCCAGCAGCGCCAGCAGGCGGTCGCGCGGTGCGGAGTCGGGCGCATAGGTGACGCGCGGTGCGCGGTAGGCCACCCAGGGGCGGTCGTCGGTGTTCAGCGGCGCGTCCGCGGCGAGGCGGCGCAGCGCTGGGGCGTCGGCGATGAAGCTGCCGAGCACGGCGAAGCTGTCGCCAAGGCCGAAATGCCCAGCCAGCACCGGCACCACCCTCGGCGCAAAGCGGGTATCTCCGATTCGCCCGACAAGGCCCAGCGTGGGTGTGTCCAGGCTGTTGCTGGCGAGGATGGCGGCGCCATCGGGAAAGGCCTGCAGGAAGGCCGCCGTGATGCTGCGCAGCGTTTCCAGGTCGAGCTGGTGCAGCGGCAGCCATTGGCAGAACAGGCCTCGCGGCGCAAGCCGCTCGCGCACGGCGCGGAAATGCTCGACCGTGTAGAGAGCACCCGAGCCACTGCGGGCGGGATGGAAGTTGTCGGAGACGATGACGTCGTAGTGCCGCGCGGTGGTGCGTACGAAGCGGCGCGCATCGGCGGCCAGCAGGCGCGGGCTGGGGCCTTCGCCCAGCGCGGGGCGGAACATCGCGGCGGCTTCGATCACTTCGGGCAGCAGCTCGACGGCTTCCACCTGCACGCCGGGCAGCCGCGCGGCCACGCCGGCAGTGATGCCCGAGCCCAGGCCGAGGAAGAGGGCGCGCTGCGGCGCCGGATGCAGCAGCAGCGGCAGCAGGGCCTGGCGGCCGTCGACATGCAGCGTCGCGCTGCTGCCTTCCTGCTGGCGGTTGTTGATGCGCAGGCGCGCGACACCAGCGGCATCCTCGACGACGCTGACGGCGGCCATCGCGCCCTCGCGGTAGCTGAGGGTGCGGCCGCCCTCGGGGCGGTCGACGAAGGCCAGCGGTGGTGCCAGAACGGCAATCGCGGCGGTGGCGGCAGCAGGCAGCGACCAGCCGAAGCTGCGCCAGGCCGGCAGGAGTAGCAGATAGCCCGCTGCGACGAGGATCAAGGCGAGTTTGGCGCCGAGGGCGGGCGCGATGAGCACGCCGAACAGCGGCGCGGCCAGCGTGGCGCCCAGCGTGTTGACGCCGAGTGCGCGGCTGAACGCGATGCCGGCCGCAGACGCGTCGGCGCTGAGCTGGCAGAACAGCGCGCCCATCAGCAGCGTCGGCAGCGCGAACACGGCGACGGCGAGCACAGCCTCGGTGGCCAGTGCTGCGGCCAGCGTCTCAGGCTGCAGCCAAGCCTTGATCGCGTCGGCGCTCCACAGCGCGGCCATGCCGAGCAGGATGCTCACGGCCAGCGCCTGCAGCAGGTGCGGCGTGCTGTGCAGCGCTGGCCAGYGTGCATGAGCTGCGGCGCCCAGCGCGCTGCCAGCGAGATAGACGGCCAGCAGCAGCGCGAAGGTGTAGACGGTGTCCTCGGCCACCTGGCTGAGCACGCGCACGGCCAGCACTTCGTAGGCGATGCCGAGCAACCCGCTCAGGGCCAGCAGGACGAGTGGCCGGCTCGATGTCGGTGAGGCAGGCGCCGGCGCGGGGCGGGACTGCAATGAAACGCCGGCCAGGAATGCGCAGCCCAGGTTGAGGGCGACGCAAAGCCCTGCGCTGCGTGTCAGTCCCCAATTCGGAATCAGCCAGAAGGCGGTGGCCAGCACGCCGGCGACGGCGCCCAGTGTGTTCGCGGCATACAGCGGCGCGACGCCGGCGGTACCGATGCGCGCCATGGCCGGCAGCGTGGCGCCCATCGCGGCGGTGGCCGGCAGCAGCAGGAGAAAGCTCGCTGCAAAGGCAACGCTCCATTGCCACAGCGGCGCGGCGTCGGGGCCGATCAGCGCGAGCGCTGCATTGCTGGCCATGGGCATGGCAGCCATCAGCACCGCGCCCCAGAGGCCGATCAGCGCCTCGCAGGCGGCATACCAGCGCTGCGGTTGTGGGCTCGCGTCGATGCGTGGGCCCAGCAGCAATGACCCCAGCGACAGCCCGCCGAAGAAAGCCGCGACTACCGCGAGAACGGCGGCCGATTCGTGGCCCAGCACGAGGCCGAGCTGCTGCGTCCAGACGATCTGGTAGCCCAGCCCGGCAAAGCCGGACGCGGCCATCAAAAGCAGCGCGAGGTGCTTCAAGCGTTGAAGCTCAGCGTATAGCCCCAGCTCTCCAAACGCGTCGGGATCGCGTTGAAGGCCAAGCTGATGCGCCGCCCGCCAGCGTTGGGCGGCACGGCGTGCATCAGATAGCTGGGGAACAGCACCATGTCGCCCGGGCTGGRCGCGGGGCCGACCCATTTCTCGGCGTTGTAGGGGCCGGCGGTCACGCCGGCGTGGTCGTTCTTCAGCGCGAAGTCATGGCCGCCGGGCGACTTCATGAAGACGGTGCGGGCCGAGTCATCGGTCTCGGTCAGGTAGACCACGCCGGAGGCAAAACTGTTGGCGTGGTTGTGCATGGCCTGGCGCCCGCCGGTGTCCAGCACGTTGACCCACATCTCCTTGATGGCCCAGCCCAGGGTCTCGCCAAAGAGGTGGCGGCCGAACTCGGCGATCTTGGGTGTGATCAGCGCCGCGGCCTGCACAAGCAACGGGCTGTCGCCGGGCTGCAGCATCTGGGTGTGCGACAGGGCTCCCGAGCTATTGTTGGCCTGCAGCGCGCGAGTGCTGAAGTGGTCGATCAGCGCATTGACGAGGGGCACGGG
>NZ_JBFUMO010000188.1:0-9984 GCF_054049355.1 Roseateles sp. P5_E11
GGGCAGCAATGCCATCAGCGTGAACGGCATCCAGCGCCAGGGAGCGCTGCGCGGCCGGGCGGGACCGCAGGCGCGCCGCGTAGGCCTCCACGGCCGGCGTCGCCGGCATCATCTTGAAGGCCAGCATGTCGGCGAGCGCATTGCCCCACAGGAAGTCGGCCACCGTCAGGCGCTCGCCCAGCCACCAGGTCCGGCCGTCCTCCAGTTGCTGTTGCACCAGGCGCACGACGCTGTCGAAGTCGCCATAGGGCGACCAGGAAGGCTGGCAGTCCTCGCGCTTGAGAGCCCGGTCCGTCATAGCCGGCTCGAAGCAGGAGCCATAGAACACCATCCAGCGCAGGAAGGCGCCGCGCAGCGGGTCGCCCACCGGTGGCACCAGGCCGCGCTCGGGATAGAGCTCGGCCAGGTAGAGGTAGACAGCGGCCTGCTCGGTGATGAGCGCGCCGTCGTGCAGCAGGGCCGGCACCTTGCCCATGGCATTGACGGCGAGATAGGCGGGTTCACGCTGCTGCTTCCTGGTCAGGTCGAGCACCTGCAGTTCGTGTTCGGCCTGCAGCTCCTCGACGAGGATGCGCACGCCGGCGGAGCGGCTGTTGGTGGCGTGGAAGAGGGTGACGAAGCGGCTCATGGCGATGTGGGATGGAGTGAAGGAGGCGCCGTTGTAGGCTGCGGCCCCTGCCGCCGTCTTGGAAAAACACGCATGACAGCCACCACCCGTTTGCGCGCCGTGACCAGCCGGGCCAAGGGCGTCGTCGACCCGGCCACCGCGCAGCGCAAATTCCGCCTCGCCCGCTACGAGCCCGCGCCCGACCTCGCGCCCTTCCTGGACTACCACTGGATCGTCGAATGGGATCTGCGCGGCCAGCCCGACTTCGTGCAGCGCACCTTGCCCTATCCGGTCGTCAACATCGTCTTCGATGCCGAACTGACCGCCGTCTTCGGTGTCGTCAGCGGTTCGTATGAGCACCGGCTCACGGGCGCCAACCGCGGCCTGGGCCTGCGCTTTCGGCCCGGCGGCTTTCGCGGCCTGCTCGGGCGCCCGCTGCACACCATCACCGACATCCACCTGCCGCTGTCGGCCGTGCTGCCCGTGGATGACGCCCAGGCCGAGCGAGCCGTGCTGAGCCAGCCCGACGACGCCGGCATGATTGCCGCCGCTGAAGGCCTGCTGCGCCCGCTGCTCGGCGAACCTGACCCCAAGGTCGACCGGCTCAACGCCATCCTGGCCCTGGCCCAGAGCGACCCTACGCTGACCCGCGTGGACGAACTGGCCGAGCACGCGGGTGTGGGCATGCGCGCCTTGCAGGCCTGGTTCAGCGACTATGTCGGCGTCAGCCCCAAATGGGTCATTCGCCGCTACCGCCTGCACGAGGCGGCCGACCAGCTTGCCAGCGGCGCCGAGCTGGACCTGGCCGAACTGGCCCAGCGCCTGGGCTATTACGACCAGGCCCATCTGACCCGCGACTTCAGCCGGCTGGTGGGCAAGCCACCCCAGGCCTATCGCAGCCCGCCTCGATAATCGCCAGATGACCACTTCCATCACCATCGCCACGCGCGAAAGCCGCCTGGCGCTGTGGCAGGCCGAGCATGTGCAGGCCCGCCTCGCCGAGGAACTCGGCATCACCGCCACATTGCTGGGCATGACGACGCGCGGCGACCAGATCCTCGACCGCACCCTGTCCAAGATCGGCGGCAAGGGCCTGTTCGTGAAGGAGCTGGAGACGGCCCTGGCCGAGGGACGCGCCCAACTGGCCGTGCATTCGCTGAAGGACGTGCCGATGGAGCTGCCCGAGGGCTTCGTCCTTGCGGCCGTGCTGGAGCGCGAGGACCCGCGCGATGCCTTTGTCTCCAATGACTACGCCTCGCTGGCCGAACTGCCCGAGGGCGCCGTCGTGGGCAGCTCCAGCCTGCGCCGCGTGACGCAGCTGCTGAGCCTGCGGCCCGACCTGCGCGTCGAGCCTCTGCGCGGCAATCTCGACACGCGGCTGCGCAAGCTCGACGAAGGCGGCTACCACGCCATCGTGCTGGCCGCAGCCGGCCTCAAGCGCCTGGGCCTGGCGAACCGCGTGCGCGGTTTCTTCGAGGTCGACCAGATGCTGCCTTGCGCAGGGCAGGGCGCCCTGGGCCTGGAGATTCGCGCCGACGACACCGCGCTCGCCGAGGCCTTGGCCAAGCTGATCCACCAGCCGACCCAGCTGGCCTGCGAGGCCGAGCGCGCCGTGTCGCGCGCCCTGGGCGGCAGTTGCAGCCTGCCGCTGGCGGCCCATGCCCATTGGCAGGGCGGCACGCTGTGCCTGGACGCCGCCCTGGGTCATGCCGAGGCCCACACCTCGCCGCTGCTGCGTACCAGCGTCGCTGGTGATGTGATGGCTGTCGATGCCGCCCGGGCCCTGGGCCAGCGGGCCGCGGCCCGCCTGCGCGAGCTGGGCGCAGGCTCCTACCTGCCTGGATGAAGACCCTCATCGTCACGCGCCCACGGCCGCAGTGCGCGGCCTGGCTGGCGCGCCTGGCCGAACTCGGCGTCGAGGCGGTGGCGCTGCCCCTCATCGAGATCCTGCCGGCCCGCGATCCGGCAGCGGTCGTCGCGGCCTGGGCCAGCCTGCCCGATATGGACCTGGCCGTCTTCGTCAGTCCCAATGCCGTCGAGCAGTTCTTCCGCCACGCCGACCGCCCGTGGCCAGGCCACACGCTGGCCGCCTGCGTCGGGCCGGGCAGCGCCCAGGCGTTGATCGAACGCGGCGTGCCCGCGGGCCAGATCGTCCAGCCCGCAGCGGACTCAGCCAGCCTGGACTCCGAACACCTCTGGCAACAACTGTCACCCCGTCGTGCCTGGGCCGGCGCCCGGGTGCTGCTGCTGCGCGGCGATGGCGGACGCGAATGGCTGGCCGAGCAACTGACGGCCGCTGGCGCGCGCGTCGAAACCGTGACGACCTATCACCGTGCCGGCCCCCGCTTCGAAATGGCCGAGCAGGCATTGCTGGACGCCATTCGCGCAGAGCCCACAGCCTTTGTATGGCTGTTCAGCAGTGCCGAGGCCGTCGGCCACCTGCAAGGCATGGACATGAACCAGCAGCGCGCCATCGCCACCCATGCCCGCATTGCCGAAGCTGCCCGGGCGGCCGGCTTCGATCCTGTGGTTTTGGCGCGACCGGCCCCTGAAGCGGTGACTCAGGCCCTGAAAGGCCTCTGACAGAATCCATCGCACTGTGAGTGAGCCTGCGCTGAATCCCCCTGCTGTCGCCGCGGCCGAGCCCGCCGCGCCGCCACCGTCCCCTTTCGCCCCCGCGCTGCCGGTCTGGCTGCCCTGGCTGCTGGCCCTGCTGGGCGCCGCCGTGCTGCTTTGCGTCGTGCTGGCCTGGCAGAGCCTGTCGCGCCAGCAGTCGCTGGAGCAGGAGCTGGTGCGCCGCCAGGAGGCCAGCCAGGCGCAGGCCACCGAGGCGCGGCTGGCTGCCAAGCAATCCGCTGAGCTGGTGCGCGACACGGCCGCCAAGGTCTCGCTGCTGGACGCCCGTCTGGCCGAGGTCGCCCTGCAGCGCGGCCAGTTGGAGGAGCTGATCCAGTCCATGTCCCGTTCGCGGGACGAGAACGTCGTCGGCGACATCGAGGCGGCCATCCGCGTGGCCCTTCAGCAGACCCAGATCACCGGCAGCGCCGAACCCCTGGTGGCCACGCTCAAGCAGGCCGACGAGCGCCTGCTGCGCTACAAGCAACCGCGCATGGAAGGCATACGCCGCGCCGTCGCGCGCGACCTGGACCGCGTCAAGGCGGTTGCCGTCGTCGACGTGTCCACGCTGACCATCAAGCTCGACGAAGTCGTGCGCATGGCCGATGAACTGCCGCTGGTCTCGGGCAACGAGGCCGCGCCCAAGCAGCGCGACGACCGCAACGGCGATGCCGCCAAGGAGCGCGAGCGTGCACTGAAGCTGCAACGCGAGCAGGCCGCCGCAGCGGCGGACGGCAAGGTCTCGTTGTGGTGGTGGCAGGCCACGCAGCAACTCTCCAGCTGGACCGGTGTGGTCTGGGGCGAAGCCCGCACGCTGCTGCGCGTGACTCGCATCGACCATCCCGAGGCGGCACTGGTCTCGCCCGATCAGAGCTTTTTCCTGCGCGAGAACCTGAAGCTGCGCCTGCTGAATGCCCGCCTGGCGCTGCTGAGCCGCCAGTTCGACACCGCCCAGTCCGACCTGCGTGACAGCCAGGAAATGCTGAACCGCTACTTCGACACCCGTTCGCGCAAGGTGGCCAGCGTGGCCGAGCTGCTGCGCCAGGTGTCAGGCCAGGCGCGCCAGGTCAGCGTGCCGCGGCCGGATGACACGCTGGCTGCGCTGACCGCCGCCGCGGCCGGTCGATGAAAGGACGCTGATCATGCGTCTCGTCATCTGGCTGGTCCTGCTCTTCGTCGTCGCCGTCGTCGCGGCACTGACCCTGGGCAGCAACGACGGTCTTGCCAGCTTCTACTGGGCCGGTTGGCGGGTCGACATCTCGCTCAATCTCTTCCTGCTGCTGCTGGTCGCCAGCTGCTTCGCCCTCGTCACGGCCATCCAGGCCATCGAGGCGCTGACGACCCTGCCCAAGCGCGCCCGCGAGTGGCGGCTGGCGCAGCGTGAACGCAGTGCCCAGCTCGCCCTGCGCGAGGCTCTGGTCGAGCTCTTCGGCGCCCGCTTCAGCCGCGCCCAGAAAGCGGCGCAGAAGGCCCTCAACATCCAGTCCGCCACGCCCGAACTGGCGGCCGACCAGTCCTTCATGGCCCTGGCCCACTTGCTCGCCGCGGCCAGTGCCCACCGCTTGCAGGACCGCCGCCACCGTGACGAACAGCTCGCGCGCGCCCTCGATCTGGCGCATCGCACCAGTGGCGCACGCGCGCAGGAAGACGGCGCTCGGCTGCTCGCCGCCGAATGGGCGCTGGACGACCGCGACGCCACGCGCGCACTGAGCGTGCTCGGCGAACTGGCCCCCGGTGTCGCGCGCCGCACCCAGGCCCTGCGCCTGCGGCTGCAGGCGTCGCGCCTGGCTCGCCAGCCGCTGGATGCGCTGCGCACCGCGCGCCTGCTCGCCAAGCATCAGGCCTTCTCCAAGGTGGCTGCCCAGGGACTGTTGCGGTCGCTGGCCTTCGAAGCGCTGGACGGCGCGCGTGATGTCGACCAGCTGCGCTCGATCTGGCAACAGCTCGATCCAGCCGATCGCCGTGATCCCCTCGTCGCCGCGCGTGCCGCGCAATGCGCCGGCCAACTCGGTGCGCCGGACGACGGTCGCGGCTGGCTGCGGCCATTCTTCGATGATCTGGCCGAATTGCAGTCTGACGACCGTGCGGCGCTTGCCAATGCTCTCGTGCCGGTGCTGGCTGGCTGCGGGCCTGACTGGCTGCAGCGCCTCGAGTCCGCGCAGTCGCGTTTCCCACGCGAGCGCGCTCTGGCCTATGCGCTGGGCCATGCTCTTGCGGAGCGCCAGCTCTGGGGCAAGGCGCGACTGATGCTTGAGACGGCAGCCGAGGACGTGACGATGCCCGGCCCGGCCCGCCGTCGCAGCTGGCTGGCACTGGCGGCGCTGGCCGAGCAGGAAGGCGACGAAAGTCGCCGCGCGCGCTGCTTCGAGGCCGCCGCGCGCCTGCCTTGATGGCGGCTGCCCCAACTATTTCTAAAAAAGCGCCAAAGTCTTGTCGGGCCCCTGAAAATCTGGCTATACTGTGAGGCTTCAGCGGCTGTAGCTCAGTTGGATAGAGTACTTGGCTACGAACCAAGGGGTCGTGGGTTCGAATCCTGCCAGCCGCACCAAAACAAGAAGAAATGGAAACACCTCAGAGGTTCAAGCCTCTGGGGTGTTTTTCTTTGTGGCGCCGAATCAGCGGCTGCGCGAAAAGCGTGGTGCAGCGGCTGGTTGCCAATGGCCGCTCTCGGTCTGCGTGAAGCTGCCGCGCGCCAGGGCATGCGGATGCAGCGGCGCTTCGGCCAGGGTCAGCACCGGCGCGAAGCAGACGTTGCTGCCCTCCAACTGGGCAGACCATTCATCACGCGTCTTCTCGCGCAGGCGCGAAGCCACGCGCTCGCGCAGCGCTGGCCACTGGCTGCGATCCTGTTGGGCGGCGAGATCGACATCATCCAGCCCCAGGCGCTGCAGCAACTCGGTATAGAACTGCGGCTCCAGCGCGCCGATCGACACGAAGCGTCCGTCGGCGCATTCGAAGCAGTCGTAGAAGGGCGAGCTGTGCAGGAAGAAGTTCTGTTCGGGCTTGTCGCTCCAGCGGCCTGCGGCGCGCAGCGAATGCAGCAGGCTGGACAGCAGGCCCACGCCATCCACCATGGCCGCATCCACCACTTGGCCCCGGCCGCTGCGCTGAGCCTCCCACAGCGCGGCCATCAAGCCGAAGGCCAGGAACATCGCGCCGCCGCCCATGTCGCCGATCAGTGTGGCCGGGATGCTTGGAGCGACGCCTGCACGCGTGGCCGCGGACAGTACGCCCGTCACAGCGACGTAGTTGATGTCATGGCCGGCGGCCTGKGCCAGCGGCCCTGTCTGGCCCCAGCCCGTGAGGCGGCCGTAGACGAGGCGCGGGTGGCTGGTCTGGAAGACCTCAGGCCCGAGGCCCAGGCGCTCCATGACGCCGGGACGAAAGCCTTCGATCAGCGCATCCGCGCCTTCGATCAACGCACGCGCCTCGGCCAGGCCGTCCGTCGTTTTCAAGTCCAGGCAGGTGCGTCGTTTGCCCCGATCCAGACCCGTGCCGGTATCCAGCACTCGGCCACCGGGGCGCTCGATGACCAGGACGTCGGCGCCATGGTCGGCCAGCAGCATGCCGGCCAGCGGGCAGGGGCCGATGCCGGCCATTTCGACGACGGTGAGTCCGGTCAGCGGCCCGGCAGGCGAGGGGGTATGCATCGGACAATGTTGTCATGAACAAGGCCTTCACCAAGGAATCCGACACGGCCGACGATGACGATGGCGACGGCCCCTCGCTGCCGGCGCTCCCAGCTGGCACGCGCAACTATCTGACGCCGGCTGGCTATGCGCGGCTGCGTGCCGAGTTCATGGAGCTGCTGGACGTGGAGCGGCCGCGCGTCGTGGAGGTCGTGTCCTGGGCGGCAAAGAACGGCGACCGCTCGGAGAACGGCGACTACCTCTATGGCAAGAAGCGGCTGCGCGAAATCGACCGCCGGCTGCGCTTCCTGACCAAGCGACTGGACATCGCCGAGGTCGCCGATCCGAGCGTCCATTACGGCAGCGAACAGATCTTCTTCGGCGCGACGGTGACCTATGCCAACGCCAAGGGCGAGGAGAAGACGATCACGATCAAGGGCATCGACGAGTCCGACAGCCTGGCCGGCGAGGTCAGCTGGATCTCGCCCATCGCGCGCACGCTGCTGAAGGCACGCGTTGGCGACGAACTCAATCTCGTGACGCCGGTGGGCGTCGAGAAGATCGAGGTCGTCGAGGTCGTCTATCCGGCGCCGGCAGGCGGCTGATCAGGATTTCTTCGCCGGCGGTTTCAGCATCGCGTCGGCGCGGGCCTTTTCGTCCGGACTCAACCGCGCGGCGATGCTGGGCAGGGCCACGGCGGCCTGCTCGTGGCCCATGGATTTGCTGAGGCTGCACCAGGCGTAGGCGGCAGCCATGTCCTTGTCGCCGCCCTGGCCCTGCGCCAGCATGACGGCGAGGTTGAACATCGCATCCGGCTGGCGGCGCTGGGCGGCGGCCTGGAAGAACTGGCGGGCTGTGGCGAAGTTCTGCGGCACGACCTCGCCGCGGTAGAAGAACGTGGCCAGCGCGTTTTGCGCATCGGCATGGCCTTTCAGCGCGGCGTCCTTGTAGAGCACGACGGCGCGCTCCGGCGCGGCGGCGGGCATGCCTTCGCCCAGGTCCAGCATGCGTGCGGCGGCGTAGGTGCCCTCCAGGTGGCCAGCCTTAGCGGCGGCGGCGAAGTAGGCACCGGCGCGCTGCAGGTCCAGCGGCACGCCGTCGGGCTGGCCGGGCAGTTGGTGGTGGTACAGCTGTCCCAACATGTACAGGGCGGTCACGTCACCTGCCTCGCCGGCGGCCTGCAGGTAGGCCAGCGCGGGCTTGGCGTCGGGCTTGGTGCCGATGCCGCTGAGGTGGGCCTGGGCCAGCAGCGTGCCGGCGGGCTCGAAGCCGTAGTCCAGCGCCTTGCTCCACCACTTGTAGGCCTGCACCGGGTCTCGCTTGGTGCCCTGGCCGGTGAGGTAGATGCGCGCCAGCAGCAGCGAAGCCTCGACGCGGGTGTTGATGTTGTCGGGCTTCTGGGGATCGAACTTCAGGCGGTCCGCGGCCGGGTTGTAGGACGCGTCGACCACTTCGTGCAGCCACTCGATGGCCTTGGGTGTGCTGCGCGGCGTGCCCAGGCCCATCAGGTGGATGCGGCCCAGCATCATGGCCGCTTCTTCATAGCCCAGCTTCTTCCAGCCCTCTTCAAACCTGGCGCGGGCCTCGGTGTAGTTGCCCGCTTCGTAAGCCTCGAAGGCCTGGGTGAGCGACTTGTCCTTGCGGGCGATCCAGTTGCGGCCGGCGGCGGCGCGGCGGTCGCCGGGACCGCACCCGGTGGAGGGCGCCATCAAGTCTGGCGCCGTGTCGACGGCGGGTTCCAGCGAGCTGCCAGCGCTGGCGGTCTTGGCATTGCCTTCGGGGCTGARGTCGCTGAAGCGCTCGGCCTCGTTGGACGGGCTGTCCGACAGCTTGAAGTCACGCATGTAGGCCAGCGTGACGGGGTCGTCGGCAGCCGAGTAGCTGCTCATGAAGGCGCAGGACCGCGCGTATTCGCGTGACAGCACCTTGCTCTTGGCGGCGTCGATCATGGACGGATCGACGCTCTTGTCGCGCTGGCCTGTCACCTTGACGGCGTCCAGCGTGTTGGGCGCCCCGGCAGGCGCACTGGCGACGGCCAACTGCGCCTGGCTGGCCGGGCAGGCCAGCGCGAGGCACAGCGCCACGCCGACGAGCCCCAGGTATTCGGGCCGAGCGCCGGGCCGCTCCCAAGCCGGCCCGCCATGGCGATGTGCTCGCGGCTCGATGCCGCGAGCATCGCCGTCCCCCCGGGGGACCGACCGGGCTTGCCCGCGTTCAGCGGGGCAAGACTGGGCGAGGGGTTTCATTTCAACGCGGGCTGCGCAGCGTCATGCCCACCATGTAGCGGCGGCCGTTGTAGCCATCGCCATAGATGCTGGGAATGCCGTCGGCATAGTCTTGATAGCCGCCCGTCGTGGTCTGCGTGCGCTCCCCGGTGAGGTTGCGGACGTCCGCGAACAGCTCCAGGCCGTTCTTGAACCGATAGGAGACCTTTGCGTCAATGAAGGCGGTGCGGCTGCCGAAGATGGGGGCACCCGGGTTGTAGCTCGTCGGTGCGCCGCGGAAGCTGGTGCCGATGGACGGGAAGTTGTTAACGCCCACGCTGGTTCCGGTGTTCGGCGTGAACACGAAATAGCGCGCGGCCACCACCTGCATCGCCACGCGGGCCTGGAAGCCGCCGTCGTCGTACCACAGCGAGGCATTCCACGAATACTTCGGCTCGTTGACGACCGGCAGGATTTCGCCGCTGATGAGGTCCAGCGTCGGCGCGCCCTGGGTCGAACGCACGCGGCTGTAATTGGCGTCCACGCCGGTGTAGCGCAGGATGGACGGCAGGAAGGTGAAGGCGGTCCTCACGCCAAGCTCCAGGCCGCGGCGGGTCGACGCCGGGGCGTTGTCCCACTGGGCGAACGAGAAGTCGATGTCCTTCAGCGGGGTGCTGGTGATCGGGTCGACCGCATTGCTGGTGGCGAACACCTTGTTGTTGTTGCGGAAGACGCCGATGGTGGGCGCTCCGATCAGGCCCTTCTGGCGGAAGACGCCGACCGACACGCTGGTGTCGCGATTGGCATACCACTCCAGCGACAGGTTCTGGTTGACGTTGGTCTGCGGCTTCAGCGCCGGGTTGCCGAGCGTGCCCGAGCAGCCCTGGTCGGGGGCACTGTCGTCCGGATCGGCTGATTCCTCCACGAT
>NZ_JBFUMO010000189.1:0-9934 GCF_054049355.1 Roseateles sp. P5_E11
TGAAGCCGTCGCAGACGCCCGACACGACAGCCGTCTTCTTGATCTTCTTGCCAATGGCCATGACCGTGGCCAGCACATCCTTGGCGGTTTCCTTGCCGCGCACCACTTCCAGCAGCTTCATCACGTTGGCCGGGCTGAAGAAGTGCATGCCCACCACGTCCTGCGGGCGCTTGGTGAAGGAGGCGATCTTGTCGACGTCCAGCGTCGAGGTGTTGGACGCGAGAATGGCGCCGGGCTTGGCGACTTCGTCCAGCTGCTTGAAGACGGCCTCCTTGACGCCGATCTCCTCGAACACCGCCTCGATGATGAGGTCAGCATCGCCCAGGTCCGCGTAGTTCAGCGTCGTGCTCAAGAGCGACATGCGCTGGGCGTATTTGTCTTCCTTCAGCTTGCCCTTCTTGACCTGCGATTCGTAGTTCTTCTTGATCGTCGCGACGCCGCGGTCCAGCGCTTCCTGCTTGGTCTCCAGGATGGTGACCGGGATGCCCGCATTCAGGAAGTTCATCGAGATGCCGCCACCCATGGTGCCGGCGCCGATGACGCCCACCTTGGCGATGGTGCGCAGCGGCGTGTCTTCGGGCACGTCGGAGATCTTGCTGGCCACGCGCTCGGCGAAGAACAGGTGGCGCAGCGCCTTGGACTCGGGCGTCAGCATCAATGCCATGAAACCCTCGCGCTCGGCGCGCATGCCGTCGTCGAACTTCATGTTGACGGCACTGGCCACGGTCTCCAGGCAGCGCAACGGCGCGGGGAAGTTCTTGCTCATGCCGCCCACCATGTTGCGGGCGAACTGGAAGTAGGCCTCGGCGTTGGGGTGGCGGGCCTTCAGGTCTCGCACCTTGGGCAGCGGGCGCTTCTCGGAGACTTCTTCAGCGAACTTGACGGCGGCATCGACCACGTCGGCGTCGACGATCTTGTCGAACAGCTTCTGGCCCGGGACCATGGCCAGCATCTGCGCCTCGACCGGCTCGCCGCTGACGATCATGTTCAGCGCGGGCTCCACGCCCAGCGCGCGTGGCAGGCGCTGCGTGCCGCCGGCGCCAGGCAGCAGGCCCAGCTTCACTTCGGGCAGTGCGACCTTGGTGCCGGTCTGCGCGACGCGGTAGTGGCAGCCCAGGGACAACTCCAGGCCACCGCCCATGCAGACGCTGTGGATGGCCGCGACGACCGGCTTGCTGCAGTTCTCGACGACAGCGATCAGGCTCAGCAGGTTCGGCTCGGCCAGCGCCTTGGGGCTGCCGAACTCCTTGATGTCGGCACCGCCCGAGAAGGCCTTGCCGGCGCCGGTGATGACCAGGCTGGTGATGGCCGGATCGGCTTCGGCGCGCTCCACGCCGGCGGCAACGGCGGCGCGGGTGGCAAAACCCAGGCCGTTGACCGGCGGGTTGTCGAGCGTGATCACGGCGACGCTGCCGCGAACTTCGTAATGGGCTGTCATGGGCACGACCTCAGTTGGCGGGCCCACCGCGCCTTGCGCAGCCGGCCCAGAATAGAACGACCGTTCGATTCTAGGCAGCGCCCGCCGCGCAGTCTTGTCCCGGCAGTGACAAAGGCGCGCCCGGTATTCCGGGCCGAGCGCCGGGCCGCTCCCAAGCCGGCCTGGCTGGCGATGTGCTTGCCGGTCGACCCGGCAAGCATCGCCGTCCCTTCGGGGGACCGACTGGGCGCGCCCGCGTTCAGCGGGGAGAGCCCGGGCGAGGGGCTTCAGTTCAATACTGGGACTTGGGCAGGACCACGGTGTCCTTGAACGCCTTGGCCGCCTCCGGCTCCGCTGGCGGCTGCAGCTTGGCCTCGGCATAGCGGCGCATGGCCTCGGCGGCATCCAGGGGGGCAACAGGTGCAGGAGCCTGGCGCGGCGCGGGCCGCACTGCCAGGCGCAGCTCATGGCAATCGCGCTGCAGCTGCTCCACCTGCTTGCGTGCCTGGGTGAGCTGCTGGGCGCCAAGTTGGCGGGACTGCTCCACGTGCATCACCCGCTCATGCTCGCGCTTGATTCGTTTGGCTGACCAGGCGTAGACGGCACCTCCCGCCACCAAACCGCCCACAGCAAAGCTGCCCACCAGCTGCAACAGTTGACCGTTGTCCATTTTTTCTCTCCCCTGACACCGTTGTCCGTTGGCACTGTATCGGTCTGACGGCGCAACGCCCGTCTTGCCAGGGTTTGTCACGAGTCGCCACCGCTTCGTCTCGCCCTTGGACGCCCAGCGCCCCCCGGCTAGAGTGCGGGCCATGCTGATTCCGGTCGTCTACCCACCCCGCGATCCCGCGCCGCCGCCGCAGTTTTCCCCGCCGCCGCCGCCAAAGTCGGAGGAGCCCGCGCCTCCTCCACCGCCCGAGCCGCCTTCCACGGCATCCACGACCGAGGGCGATGTGCCCTGGATGCTCTATCTGCTGCGCGTGCTGGGCCTGTGCGCCTTTCCCGTCGTCATCGTCATCGCCGGCGTCGCCGTGCTGCTCGGCCTGGAACAGGCCCGCGAAACGCTGCTGTCGCTGGAAGTRGGCAGCGCACAGACCGCCCTCCTCGTCTTCACCTTCGGCTTGTGGCTGCTGCTGGCCTGGTATGTGAGCCGCCTGCTGCTGGACCGCCGCTTCAAGCCCGACACGCTGGGCGAGTGCATGAACCCGCGCTTTGGCGACGGCCTGCGTCGCTGGCTGCCGCGCGGGCTCATCCTCGGCGGCGGCCTGCCCATCGCGATCTTCTTCCTGGTGCAGACGCGCGAGCGCCTGATCGGCGTCGCGCTGCTGGCCGTCACGGCGGGGCTGGCCCTTTTTGTCTGGAAGCGGCGCGCCTGGCTGCTCAAGCTCGGCACGGGCTCGCGGCTGGCGCGCTGGCTCGCGCTGGATGGCCGGCGCGAGGCCATCGCGCTGCTGGAGCGTGAGGACCGCATGAGCACGCCGTCGCGCGTGCTCGTCGCGCTGGTGCTGCTGCTGCAATGGGGCGTGTTCGCCGCCCTCGTGGCCTGGCCCGAGGCCACGGCGCGCGCCATCGGCTCACCGGCCCTGGTGCTGCTGGCCATGGGCAGCTGGATCGTCTTTGGCGGCATCCTGCTGACCTATGCACCCAAGGCGTTGATACGCATGCCGCTGACGCCGTTGCCGCTGCTGCTCTTCGTGGCATTTGCCCCGCTGAACGACAACCACCGTGTGGCCGACCCCGAGCGCAGCGCTCGCAATGCCATCGCCGCCCGCCAACCGGCCGACGCCTGGGTGCAAACCTGGCTGCGCACCGTGGGCGCGGACGGCAAGCGGCCGCTCGTGATCGTCGCCGTGGCCGGCGGCGCCTCGCGCGCGGCGTATTGGGGCAGCGCATCGCTGGCGCGCCTGCAGGATCTCGGTGAACAACAGGGCGTCAACTTCGCCGACTCCGTCTTCGCCATCAGCGGCACGTCGGGCGGGGCCCTGGGCGCGGCCAGCTTCGTCGCCGCCGTGGACGCCCGCCGCCAGGCGGTCGATGCTGCCAACTGCACGCCCTGGAAGCTGGTGCGCGACTTCACTGGCCGCGACCATCTCGCCACGCCGGTCGGCGACATGCTCTACCCCGACCTGGTGCAGCGCTTCCTGCCCCTGGCCGTCGCCGGCGCGGACCGATCTCTCGGCCTGGAGAAGGTCTGGACGCATGACTGGCCCAGGAGCCTGGCCCAGCAATGTCCGCTGCGCCCGACCGCCCATCCCAACCCCTGGGGAGAGGCGATGACGGCCTTGCACGGCCGCGCCACCGACGCCGAATGGCTGCCGCTGCTGGCCATGAACGCCACAGCCCTGTCGCGCGGCCAGCGGGTCTACCAGTCCGACTTCCTGCTGGCCGGTGGCGACGGCATCGACCTGCTCGACCCCTCGCTCGGCCTGGAGGTCGAGCGCATGACGCTGGCTCAGGCCGTGCACAACAGCGCCCGCTTCCCCTACATCAGCCCTGCCGCAGCCGTCCTCTTCAAGGAGGCGCACAGGGATGAGGAGAACGGCGATGTCGGCCGCGTCTGGGACCGTCTGGGCGATGGCGGCTACGTGGAAGCCAGCGCGACACTGCTGCTCTCCGACTTGCTGCGCGACCTCGAAGCCAGCGGGCGGCTCAAGGCCTGCAAGCCCGAGGACAACTGTGCCGCCCAAGGCGTCCTGGACCGCTCGCGGCTGCGCCTGCTGCTGCTGGTCAACAGCGCCTCGCAGGTCGACGACTGGCTGTGCCGCGACGCACCCACGGCTGCCGATGCGCAGCCGCTGGACGGGCGCCGCTACCGCGCCACGCACATGGGCCTGAACGAGGTGGTCGCGCCGGCGCAGGGCATCCTGAACAGCAACGACGCCCGCGCGCGGGACTCGGCAGTCGAGCTCATCAAGCGCATCGGCGGCTGCGGCCAGGTGGCGGAGCTGCGCATGCCTGCACTGCCGGGCCAACGCCAGCCGTCGATGAACTGGATGCTGAACTCGGCCTCGCGCGAGCTGATCGACGCGGCACTGCTGGAGAAGCTCAATGCCACCGACCCGGCCGTCGGCGCGGCGCAGGCCCAGCTGGTGGCCCATCTGCGCCAGGCCAAGGGCTGGATGCTGCAGATGAAATAGGGCCGTCACAATGCGGCCCCCATGCCCAGCTTTCTCCTGCACCTCTGCACCGCGCCGCAGCGCCGCGCACTCTGGCGCGCCCTGCTCGCCGTCCTGCTCATCGTCATCACCTGCCTGGCCCTGAGCCCGGCACCGCCCAAGACCATCACCACCGGCTGGGACAAGTCCAACCATGCCCTCGCCTTTGCCGCACTGGCCTTCAGCAGTGTCTGGGCCATGTGGCCCGTCTCGCAGCGGCCGCGGCAATGGATCTGGCTGGTGATCGCGCTGATCGGCTACGGCATTGGCATCGAGATCGCGCAGAGCTTTCTGCCACCGCGCGAGGCCGACTGGCACGACGTGGTGGCCGACAGCGTCGGCATCGCCCTGGGTCTGCTGGCGGCCTGGCCCATCACAGCCAGCGCAGCACGCCGACCGTGACGGCGGGCACGAACAGCAGCAGCAGCAACCTCAGCACGTCGCTGGCCAGGAAGGGCATGACGCCCTTGTAGGTCTCGTTCATCGGCACGTCGCGCGCCATGCCGTTGACGACATAGACGTTCAGCCCCACCGGCGGCGCCAGCATGCCGATGCCCACCGTCATCAGCACCAGGATGCCGAACCAGATCGCCTTGGGCTCGGGCGCRAGGCCGAACAGATCCAGGCCCATGATGGTCGGGAAGATGACGGGAATGGTCAGCAGCAGCATGGACAGCTCGTCCATCACGCAGCCGAGCACCACATAGAAGGCCAGCACGCCGGCGACGATGGCCAGTGGCGGCACGGGCAGCCCGCCCACCCACTGCGCCAGATGCGCGGGCATCTGAGTCAGCGCCAGGGCCGAATTCATCATGTCGGCGCCGAGGAAGATCATGAAGACCATGGCCGTCGTCTCGGCCGTGCCGAGCAGTGCGCGCTTGAGTCCATCGCCGCGCAGCTCGCCCGACAGCAGGCCGCTGGTCAGCGTCGCCAGCGCGCCGATGGATGCGCCCTCGGTCGGGCTGAACCAGCCCCCATAGATACCGCCGAAGACGACGACAAAGATGGCCAGCAGCGGCCATACGCCCAGCAGAGCGTGCCAGCGCTCGCTCCAGCTGTGGCGCGGTCCCGGCACGGCCAGATGGGGCCGCAGCCGGCAGGTGATGGCGATGACCGCGAGATAGCCCGCGGTTGCGATCAGGCCGGGGATGAAGGCGGCGGCGAACAGCTTGGCGATGTTCTGCTCGGTCAGGATGGCGTAGACGATCAACGGCACCGACGGCGGGATCAGAATGCCCAGCGTGCCACCCGTCGCCAGCACGGCAGTGGACAGGCGCCCGTGATAGCCCGCGGCCTTCATCTCGCCGTAGGCCACCTGGGTGATGGTGGCGCAGGTGGCCACCGACGAGCCGCAGACCGAGCCGAAAGCGGCCGACGCCAGGATGGCCGCAAAGGCCAGGCCGCCGCGCCAGTGGCCGACCCAGGCAGACGCGGCGCGAAAGAGTGCCTTGGAAAGCCCGCCCTGGGTGGCGAACTGCCCCATCAGCAGAAAGAGCGGGATGACGGACAACTCGTAGACCGTCAGCCGCGCGACGGCGGAGCCCTTGATGAGGTTCAGTAGCGCGGCGTCATTGCTCATCCAGGCGTAGCCCAGGGCCCCGGGGATGAACATGGCGGCCGCGATGGGCACGCGCAAGGCCATCAGCGCGAGCATCAGGGCGAAGATGGCGAGGCCGGCTGTCATCTGTTCCCGAGCTTGGCTTGGCGCACAGGCCCATGCCCGGAGTTCGCCCGGGCGGGCGACCTACTTTCTTGTGCGAACAAGAAAGTAGGCAAAGAAATCGCCCCTGCGAAACCGCCCACCCGCAAAGCGGGTGGGTGCCCTGCGATGCTCGAAGACCGAGGCCCGCGCAAAACTCCCGCCGCTACGCTCTGGTCAAACAGTTGCGCGGAGCCAGTTGTTGAAGCGCGCCAAGGCGCGCGCCTCGGTCTCCTGTGCTTCTCGGCGGTTTCAAAGGGGGAATCCCAAACAGCCGAACAACCAACCGCCAAACGCATCAGACGGCTGGTGCGGGCTGTTCCTTCACTCCCCCTTTGAGTCCCGCCGAGGAGCGCACGGCCTTGAGGCCGCGTGCGCCAGCACGCTTCAAGCTCTGACTCCGCGCAACTGTTTGACCACAGCGGCCCTTGGGCCGCGACGGGAGTTTTGCGCGGGGCCTCAAGGACGGCGCACCGCAGGGAACCCCTCGCTGTGCGAGGGGCGGGCGGTTCGGGGGCGACTCTTTGCCTACTTTCTGGTCGCTCAGAAAGTAGGTCGCCCGCCGGGGCGAACTCCCGGCYGGGCCTGGCCATCAAGCTTCACCTCGCTGAACAGCTTGCACCACCGCAATCACCGCCGTCAGTGCCAAGCCTGGCGCCAGGATGGCGTAGGCCCACCACATCGGCRGGCCCAGGATCATGGTCTGCTCACCGGCCTCGTCCACCGCCGCCGCGCCCATGCCGGTGCGCCAGGCCAGCAACCCCAGCATGACGGCCAGCAGCAGCGCGCCGAAGCGGTCCAGCGCGCCATTGACGCGCTCGGGTGCAGCCTGGGTGAAGAAGTCCACGATGATGTTGCCGCGCCGCAGCTGGCACCAGGGCAGGCACAGCGCGATCGCCAGCGCGATGCCGATCTGGCTCAGTTCCACATCACCACGCACGGGGCTGGCGAACAGGTTGCGGCCGATGACGCTCCACAGCGTCATGCCGGCGACGAGCAGCGCGCAGACGCCGCCCAGCAGCGCAAATACTGCCGCCAGCTTCTCAAGCCATTTCACTTCTTGTACTTGGCCAGCAGCGCCTGCGCTTCGCTCAGCATCTGCTTGCCGGGCAGGCCACGCTTGTCCATGTCGGCGGCCCAATCGTCGTAGAGCGGATGGCTGGCCTTGATCCAGTTGTCCACCTCGGCAGCCGGCACCGTGTAGAAGACATTGCCGCGGTCCACCGCCGGCTTGCGGCCAGGCGCCTGGCTGGCATCCCAGGTGCGGCCGGCGGCCTGCGACAGGGCGGCGCCGGAGTTCCTGTCGATGACGGCCTTCAGGTCGGCCGGCAGGCTGTCGTATTTGGCCGGGTTCATCGCCAGGATGAAGACCGCGCTGTACAGCGCCGGCCGGCTCGGGTCGGTCTCGGTGTGGTACTTGACCATCTCGTGCAGCTTGACCGAGGGGATGACCTCCCAGGGCAGCGCAAAGCCGTCGATGGTGCCCTTGCTGACCGCATCGGCCACGGCCGGCAGCGGCATGCCGACCGGTGAGGCACCCAGGCTGCTGAGCAGCTTGTTGGTCTGGCGCG
Organism: Roseateles sp. P5_E11; assembly: GCF_054049355.1. NCBI lineage: Bacteria > Pseudomonadati > Pseudomonadota > Betaproteobacteria > Burkholderiales > Sphaerotilaceae > Roseateles > Roseateles sp. P5_E11. Next base: position 7,843 of record NZ_JBFUMO010000189.1, read on the forward strand.
TCGGTGCGCGCAACTTCAGGCCCTTGAAGTCGGCCAGCGTCTTGATCTGGCGCTCGCGGGTGTGCAGATAGCCCTCGTCGTGCGTCGCGAACATCAGCGGCTTGACCGCGGCAAACTCCTTGACGGCGTACTTGCCATAGAAGTCCCAGGCTGCGCGCGACGCCGCCTCGGCGGAGTTCGTCATGAAGGGCAGCTCGAACACCTCCATGATGGGAAAGCGCCCGGCCGTGTAGCCCGGTAGCGTGAAGGCGATGTCGACGACACCGTCCTTGACCTGGTCGATCAACTGGGCCGGCGTGCCGCCGAGCTGCATGGCCGGGTAGACCTGGCATTTCAGGCGGTTGCCGGAGTCTGCCGCGATCTTGTCGCACCAGGGCGCCAGGATCTGTGTCGGCGGCATGGCGCCGGGCGGCCAGAAGTGATGCACCTTGAGCGTGATCGGCTCGTTGGCCTGCACCGCGGTCGCGGCCAGCAGGGCGGCGATGAAGGCGATTGCTTTCATGCCCGGTCTCCTTGTTGTATGGCGGCGATCCTAGGGGAATTGGCTCTGCTGACATCCCCGCACCCACCCTAGGGGGGGGTGTCCTACAGCCAAAGACCCTGCACTGACATACCGTTGGCAGCAGTTTGCGATACGGTGCCACCCATGTTGACCGAGCTGCTCCGCGCCACCCGAGCCCATTCGCTCGCCCTTGCCGCGCCCCTGTCGGACGAGGACGCCCAGCTGCAGTCCATGGCCGACGCCAGCCCTACCAAATGGCATCTGGCCCACACGACCTGGTTCTTCGAGACCCTGGTGCTGTTGCCACATCTGCCGGACTACTGCGTCTTCGACGAGCGCTGGCCGCGCCTCTTCAATTCCTATTACGAGAGCCTGGGCCCGCGTCATGCGCGCCCGCAACGCGGCCTGCTGAGCCGGCCCAGCCTGGACGAGGTCAAGGCCTACCGCCGCCATGTGGACGCCGCCCTGGCCGACCTGCTGCCCCACGCTGGCGACGATGCCCGCCGGCTGATCGAGCTGGGCTGCCATCACGAGCAGCAGCACCAGGAGCTGCTGCTGACCGACATCCTGCACGCCTTTTCCTGCAACCCACTGCTGCCGGCCTACGACGTGTCAACACCGCTCAAGGCCGTCGCCCCCGATCAGGCCTGGCTGAAGCACGCTGGCGGCATCGTCGACATCGGCCATGGCGGCAGCGGCTTTGCCTTCGACAACGAAGGCCCGCGCCACCAGGCCCTGCTCGCGCCTTTCGAGATCAGCAACCGCCTCGTCACCTGCGGTGAGTACGAAGACTTCATCGACGCGGGCGGCTACCGCGAGCCGCTGCTGTGGCTGTCCGATGGCTGGGCCACCGTGCAGGCCCAGGGCTGGCAGCGGCCGGCCTACTGGCTGGAGGACGGCAGTGTGTTCGGCCTGCATGGCGTGCAGCCGCTGGATGCCGACGCGCCTGTCATGCAGCTCAGCTTCTACGAGGCTTGCGCTTTTGCTGAATGGGCTGGCGCGCGGCTGCCGACCGAGTTCGAGTGGGAGGCGGCATGCGGATTGCCGGGCTTCGCGCTGGCCGCCGATCAGGCCTGGCAGTGGACTCGCTCCAGCTACGCGCCCTACCCCGGCTTCAAACCCGCGGCGGGCGCGGTTGGTGAATACAACGGCAAGTTCATGGTGGGGCAGCAGGTATTGAGAGGCGGCAGCCTCGCGACCCCGCTGGGCCACGCACGACCGAGTTACCGCAATTTTTTCCCGCCGGCCGCACGCTGGCAGTTCAGTGGAGTGAGGCTCGCAAGATGAAACCAGGTATCGAATGGCGCCAGCCCCGCGCCTCGGCCGACAACGAGCAGTTCGCGGCCGACCTGCACGCGGCGCTGGGCCGCGCGCCCAAGGCGATCTCGCCCAAGTACTTCTACGACGAGGCCGGCTCGAAGCTGTTCGAGCAGATCTGCGACCTGCCCGAGTACTACCCGACGCGTACCGAACTGTCACTGCTGCAAACGCATGCGGACGACATGGCTGCGCAGATGGGCGGCCAGGTGCAGCTCGTCGAATACGGTGCCGGCGCTCTGCGCAAGGTGCGCCTGCTGCTGGACGCCATCC
>NZ_JBFUMO010000190.1:0-9920 GCF_054049355.1 Roseateles sp. P5_E11
GCGGGCGGCGCTGACAATCCGCGGTTTCACGGAACACATCGCGGGCGGCGCTGACAATCCGCGGTTTCACGGAACACATCCCGGACACCGCTCGATGAAGCTCACCTTGTCTGCCATCACCCTCGCAGCCGTTCTCGCCACCAGCGCCCAGGCCCAGGGCCTCAGCTATCCCGCCACGCGCAAGGTCGACCAGGTCGACGCCTATCACGATACGGCTGTCGCCGACCCCTACCGCTGGCTGGAGGACGACAACAGCGCCGAGACCAAGGCCTGGGTCGTCCAGCAGAACGAGGTCACCGACAAGTTCCTGGCCGCCATGCCGCAGCGCCTGCCGGCGCGCCGCATCTACACCGAGCTCTACAACTTCGAGCGCTTCGGCATCCCCTTCAGCGAAGGCGGCCGCTATTTCTGGACCCGCAACGACGGCCTGCAGCAGCAGAACGTCCTCTACACGGCCAAGTCGCTGGCCGACACGCCGGTCGTGGCGCTGGACCCCAACCTGCTGTCCAAGGACGGCACCGTGGCACTGAGCGGCGTCGTGCCCTCGCGCGACGGCAAGTTGCTGGCCTATGGCATCGCCGGTGCCGGCTCCGACTGGCAGACCTGGAAGGTGCGTGACCTGGCCACCGGACAGGATCTCGCCGACACCATCGAATGGGTCAAGTTCAGCGGCGCCGCCTGGACGGCCGATGGCAAGGGCTTCTTCTACGCCCGCTATGACGCGCCCAAGGAAGGCGACAAGCTCAAGGGCGCCAACTACTTCCAGAAGCTCTATTACCACCGCCTCGGCACGGCCCAGAGCGAGGACCTGCTCGTCGCCGAGAACCGCGACGACAAGGAGTGGGGCTTTGGCACCGAGGTGTCGGACGACGGCCAACTGCTGGTCATCAGCGTCTGGAAGAGTGCCGGCAGCAAGAACGGCCTGATGGTGCTGCCCCTGCCCAAGGGGGCTTTTGCCGGCGGCAAGCCCCAGCCCATCACGCTGGACTTCGACGCCCAGTACACCCCTGTCGCCGCCGTCAACGGCAAGCTGATCGTCAAGACCGACAAGGGCGCACCGCGCGGCAAGCTCGTCGCTGTCGACCTGAAGAACCCGGCGCAGGCCAATTGGAAGACGCTGGTGCCCGAGGGCCCGGATGCGATGACGGCCGCCTCTGCCGTCGGCGGCCGTTTCCTGCTGAGCTATCTGCATGACGCTGCGACCCTCGTGCGCGTGCATGGCGCCGACGGCAAGCAGCTCAGCGAGGTCAAGCTGCCCGGCATCGGCACGGCTGGCGGCTTCGGCGGGCGCTGGAGCGACAAGGAAACCTTCTTCAGCTACACCAGCCTGACCACCCCGGCCGAGATCCATCGCTACGACGTCAAGACCGGCAAGATCAGCCTCTTCAAGCGTCCCAAGACGGCCTTCAACCCCGATGAGTTCGAGACCCGCCGCGAGTTCGTCACCAGCAAGGACGGCACCCGCTTCCCCATCTTCATCGCCGCGAGGAAGGGCCTGAAGTTCGACGGCAGCAACCCGACCCTGCTCTACGGCTATGGCGGCTTCGACATCTCCATCACGCCCGGCTATGGCGTGACGGCCGCGACCTGGATGAGGATGGGCGGCGTCTACGTCATCGCCTCCATCCGCGGCGGTGGCGAATACGGCTCGGCCTGGCACGAGGCCGGCACCAAGCTGAAGAAGCAGAACGTCTTCGACGACTTCATCGCCGCCGGCGAATGGTTGATCAGCCACAAGGTCGCCAGCCCCGCGACGCTGGCCATCAACGGTGGCAGCAACGGCGGCCTGCTGGTCGGCGCGGTCACCAACCAGCGCCCCGACCTGTTCGCGGTCGCCGTGCCGCAGGTCGGCGTGATGGACATGCTGCGCTACCAGAACTTCACCATCGGCTGGGCCTGGGCTACCGACTACGGCACCAGCGCCGACAGCCCGGAGATGTTCAACGCGCTGCGCGCCTACTCGCCGGTGCACACCATCAAGAGCGGCGCCAAGTACCCGGCCGTGCTGATCACGACCGGCGACCATGACGACCGCGTCKTGCCGGCCCATAGCTTCAAGTACGCCGCCACGCTGCAGGCCGCCGACACGGGTGCGGCTCCGAAGCTGATCCGCATCGAGGTCAACGCCGGCCACGGCGCGGGCAAGCCGACATCCAAGATCATCGAGGAGCGCAGCGACATCCTGGCTTTCATTGCCAACACGATGAAGTTGGAAGTGAAGTGACGGCGTCGGTCGCGATCCGCGACCTGGGCGTCGGCGATGTCGATGCCCTGACGGATCTCTACCAGCACCTGAACGCCGGCGATGCGCCGCCTTCGCAAGAGGCGGTACACGCCGTGTTCGCACATCCGTGGCTGCGCCATTTCGGGCTTTTTGACGGTGAGACGCTCATCGCCAGCTGCAACCTCGCCGTCATCCCCAACCTGACGCGCGGCGGCAGCAGCTATGGCGTCATCGAGAACGTCGTCACCCATGCGGRCCATCGCGGCCAGGGGCATGGCCAGGCCGTCGTCCGGCATGCGATTGATCAAGCCTGGGGCGCAGGTGCCTACAAGGTCGTGTTGACGACCAGTCGCAAAGACCCCGCCGTCTGGGCCTTCTACGAGCGCTGTGGCTTTGACAGCGGCGACAAGCGCGCCTTCGTCATACGCCGGTCCTAGAAGTTAACGGCCTTGGTCTTGAGGCCGCGCGCCACCAGGGTCGCATTGATCAGCTGGGCCTGCTCCCTGCTCGGGAAAGGCCAGACCGTTGCGCGCCAGCCCTCGGGCGTCTGGATGACATCGGCCTGCAGCGCGTCGGGGTTGCCGTGCACGCCGACCAGGCCCGCCTTCATCTTCCCCAGCAGCGCCTCGGCCTCGGCCTTGCTGCCCGGCGGGCCGACCAGGGCGACGACGACCTTGTCCGATGACTGGGCCAGGCGAGCCAGGCGTGGGTCGACGGGCTCGGGCTTGCTGGCGGCAGGCTCGGGCTTGTCGACCGTCTTTTCGCCCGGCTTTTCCGCAGGCGCCTCGGCGGGCTTGTCCGAGCGCAGGATCGGCGGGCGCTTGATGCCATCGGTGCGCTCCACGAGGCGGGGGCGAATATCGGGCGGTGGCGCGTCGCTTGCGGCCTCGCTGGCGGGCGCTTGCGCGGCTGAAGCGGCCGCAACGGCCGACTCTGGAACGGAGGCGGGCGCAGAAGCGGCTGAGGCGGAGGCAGCCAGGGCCGGCGCTGATGCCGCCGACGCTGCCGTCGGGGGCGGCGCAGCGGCCGGCTCGGCCGCGCGTTGGGGCCACAGCATCCAGGCACCCACGGCGATCAGGACCGCCAGCACGGCACCCGCTGCGCCCAGGCGGATCGGGTCCCACAGCCGGCGGCCAATGATTTCCGAAGGGATGCCGCGGCCGGCCAGCACGCGGGTGCGGGCGCTGCCCACATCGACGCCCGCCGTCATCACATAGAGCTCGAAAGGCCAGCCGCCGTGGGAGCTGGCCAGGGTCTCGTCGATGACGATGACGCGCCAGGGCCGGCTGTCGGGGGTGGCCGGCGGCTCGGCAAAGCCATGGGCCAGCGCAAAGCGCTCGACCTGGGCCGGGCTCAGGCCGGGCAGGAATTTCTCGCTGAAGGCGCGCCACTGCGTGCGCGGGCGCCGGGCGATCAGGCGCGGCAGATGCGTCAGGCGCTGCTTCCATGCCGCCCAGCGTGACAGAGGGGGCGAGCCATGCAATGCGTCGAAGGCGCTGACCACATCGGTCAGCACGGGCTCGACCAGGCCGCCCGCCTCGGCGGAGGCGCGCACAAAGGGCAGGGCCACCACGCCCACGGTGTGCACATCGCCCACGGCGATGCGCCGCGCAAGCGGGTGGCGGTTGTGCCAGTCAACGATCTGTTCGGCCAGGCGCTCCATGACTACTTGATCTTCCCCGACGAGCCCATCCGTCGGTGATGGAAACAAGCCCCCGAATTCAAGCCAGTTGCTTCAGCAGCCAGGCGTTCAGGTCTTCGATCTCCTCCATGCAGACCGAGTGCGGCATGGGGTAGTCATGCCATTCGACCTCATGGCCCAGAGTTCGCAGAGCGTCGCGGCTGGCCGTGCCGCGGGCGGGCACGACGATGGTGTCCTGGCTGCCATGGCCCATGAAGATGGGCAGGTCGGCGTTCGCCGCCGAGCGCTCGGTGGCCGTCGTCGCAGCCAGCGGCAGATAACCCGACAAGCCGACGGCGCCGCCCAGGCGCTCGGGGTAGCGCAGCGCCGTCATCAGCGCCATTGCGCAGCCCTGCGAGAAGCCGACGAGGACGATGCGGTTCGCTGCCACGCCGCGTTGGCGCTCGCTGTCTATGAGTTCGGCAATCTGCCGCTGCGACTCGCGCAGGCCGGCCTCGTCCTCGCGCTTGACGAGGTCGGCGCCGAGGATGTCGTACCAGGCCCGCATCACATAGCCGCCGTTGATCGTGACGGGCCGCTCGGGGGCATGCGGGAACACGAAGCGCACGGCGCCGAGGCTTTTCAGGTCCAGCTCGCCGCAGATGGGCACGAAGTCATGGCCGTCGGCCCCCAGGCCGTGCAGCACGATCAGCGTCGTGCCGGGATTGGGGCCGGTCTCGACGACATGGGTTTCAAGCATGGGGGTTCCAGTTCTCGATGCGAAGTTCAAAGCGTTTGTCGCCGTAGTCGTCCAGGCCTTCGTCGGTCGGCGTCCAGCCGGCTCGACGGTAGAAGGCCTCGGCGCGCGAATCGGGCTGGGTGCCCAGGTCCAGGCGCCCGTGGCCCTGGGCGAACAGCCAGTTCACCATCACGTCGTGCAACTGACGGCCGTAGCCCTGCCCATGCAACGCCGGGTCCACGAACATCGCCCAGATGTGGCCGTCGCGGGCGTCGCCGATGGCAAAGCCCGCAATGCGCCCGGGCTCCAGTTCGACAACCCAGCCACGGCCGAAATCTTCCAGATAGACATGCAGTTCGGCATCCGAGATGCGGCCCGGGGTCAGCTTGTTCTCGGTGACGGCATAGCGCACGCGCCAGATCTCGGCAGTGTCGTCGCGCGTGGCGATTCGAAGTGTCATGGCGTCATTGTCGCGACAGCGGGCGCTGCCCTTGCCGTTCATGATCACGTTCATGGGAAGCCTTTATCTCGTCCGCCACGGTCAGGCCAGCTTTGGTGCGGCCGACTATGACCAGCTCAGCGCCAAGGGCCATGAGCAATGCCGCCATCTCGGCGCTTACTGGCGCGAACGCGGCCAGCGCTTCGATGCCGTGTTCACCGGCACGCTGCGGCGGCACAAGCAGTCACTGGCCGGCATCGTCGAGGGCTACGGTGAGGATCTGCCCGCCGTCGCACTGCCGGGGCTGAACGAGTACGACAGCGAGGCCGTCGTGCGCGCCATCCACCCCGGCCCCATCGATGCCCCGACGACCCCCGAGGCCGTCAAGCACCACTTCCGGCTGCTTCGCCAGGGCCTGCTGGCCTGGATGAGCGGCGAGACGGCACCGGTGGGCATGCCGGCGCACGCGGATTTCGCCGCCGGCGTGGCCGATGCGCTGGCACGCGTGCTGGCTTTGGGTGTGGGCAAACAGGTGCTCATCGTCTCCAGCGGTGGGCCTATCGCCACGGCCGTGGCCCAGGTGCTGTCCACGCCGCCCGAGACTTTTGTGGAACTCAACCTGCGCATCCGCAACTCGGCTGTCACCGAGTTCGCCTTCAACCCGAAGCGCCACCACCTCGTCACGTTCAACACGCTGCCGCACCTGGATACGGCGGAGATGCGGGCGCACATCACGCACGCCTGAGCGCGCCGGCCCCAAACGGGCCAATACCGACGGCACTGGGCATGGCTCTCCTGGGCGAAGCGGCCGTGCGACCCGGTCGGCAGCATGACGACTCCTCAACCCCCGATGGAGTTCCGTCATGTCTTCACCCCGCCTTTTTGCCTTCGCCACCCTGATCAGCCTGGCCGCCACCTTCGTTGAACCGGCCCAGGCCCAGAGCTACAGCTTCAACCAGACCGGCTACGCCGATGGTGCCACGCTGAGCGGCCATTTCGCCGGCAGCGACCTCGACGGCAATGGCTGGCTCTATGCCCATGAGCTGACCGAGTTTGAGCTGAACTGGTCCGGCAACCGCGCCGTGCAGGCCTTCAACCTCGGCTTCAGCGAACGCGCCGGCCTGGAGTTCGAACTCTCCAGCGGCACGCTCTCGCACATGGCCGCCTTCAGCCAGAACGAGGAGGGCGTGCGCTTCCTCAGCTTCGACAGCAAGGGCTGGCCCAGCTACATGATCCCGGGCGTCGTCGCCGACGAGAGCCTGGGCCTGGTGTCCATGAGCTGGGAGCCGTTGCAGGTCACGGCCGCCGTGCCGGAGCCGCAGAGCCTGGCACTGCTGATGGCGGGCATGGGCTTCATCGGCCTGTGGAGCCAGCGCCGACGGGCTCACTGACAATGCGCGGCTATGGCCGCGCCCTTGTTCACGTCCCTCATCACGCCGCCGCCGGCCGCCACCGCGCCGGCCCACGAGCGCTTTTTGCACCTCATCCGCCTGGCCCTGGCCGGCGGGCAGTTTGGCAAGTTGCTGCTGTCCGGCCCCGTGGGTGATGACGAGGACGTCGAGCGCCTCACCGTGCGCCTGGTCGAACTGCGCGGTGAGCCGGCCTTGAGCTTTCTCTGGCGCCACCGTACCAAGGACGTGACGAAGAACCACCCCCCCGAGGCGGGCCTGGCCGAGATCGCCACGCTGCTGGGCGCGCGCTTTCGCAATGCCCATCTGCACACGGCGACCGAAGAGGTGCAGTTCGCCATCAGCCGCAAGGGCCGCGAAACGCTGCGGGTGACGCGCGTCGATGGGTCTGAGGCGGTTGCTCCCGCCGCCCACGACAAGGCCAAGCAGCGCCCGCTGGACATGGTCAATCCCGTGTGGTCGGCGCTGGGGCTGACCCACCTTGTCAAGGGCGAGCCGGCGCTGGTGCCGGCAATGGCGCGCAAGTGGAAGCAGATCAACCGCTTCGTCGAGATCCTGTCCTCGGCCGTCGACGAGGCCGAACTGCAAGGCCCCGTGCGGGTGGCCGACTTCGGTTCTGGCAAGGGCTACCTGACCTTCGCCGTGCATGACTGGCTGCAGTCCCACGGCCTCAGCCCCCGCGTGACGGGCATCGAGCTGCGTGACGACATGGTCAAGTTGTGCGGTGCCATCATCGACAACGAGGGCCTGACCGGCCTGCGTTTCGACCAGGGCGACGTGAGAACGCAGGCCGTGCAACCGCTGGACGTGATGATTGCCCTGCACGCCTGCGACATCGCCACCGACCACGCCCTGCACGTCGGCCTGCAGTCCGGCGCCAAAGTGATCATGAGCTCGCCCTGCTGCCACAAGGAGCTGCGCCCGCAGATGACGCTGCCAGCCGTGCTGCGGCCCATGCTGCAGCACGGCATCCATCTCGGCCAGGAGGCCGAGATGGTGACCGACTCGCTGCGCGCCCTGCTGCTGGAGAGCCAGGGCTACCGCACCCAGGTCTTCGAGTTCATCGCGCTGGAGCACACCAGCAAGAACAAGATGATCCTGGCCGTGAAGGCGCAGGGCCTGGCCGCCGAGGCGTTGGCTGCGCGCCGGCCCGAGCTGCTGGCGCAGATTGCCGAGATCAAGCGCTTTTATGGTCTGCGCGAGCAGCGGTTGGAGCAGTTGCTGGCGGGGTGATGAGTCGGCCGGCGCCGCTGCGGCGGTGCGGCGGTGCGGCCTCAGCCGCTTAGCCCGCCTTGCCAAATAGCGACTGCAGCAGGGCCTCCGCCCTCTGCAGGCCTTCATCGGTGAGAGCCACGGACGTCGCCTTGCCGACCGGGTCGCTGATCAACCCCTTCTCGTGCAGCCGGCCCATCGCATCCCAATCGAAGGACTTCCACGCATGCTGGCCGTCATGCAGGCCCAGCAGCAGCAAGGCCAGCACGGCGTCGTCGATCCGTTCGATGTCCAGGTTCATGAAGCCTCCTGTCGAGCCATGGCCAGTACATCCAGTGGCGAGCGCACGGCACCGCCGCCGAGCTTGAGCACGTGGGTGTAGATCATCGTGGTGGCCACGTCCGAGTAGCCGAGACAGGGCCTGGCTGTGGGTTGACGGCGCCACTGCACGGTCATTGGCCAGATACGTCAGGAAGGCCTCCACCTCGGGCCCACCCAGCTCCGCCGGATGCCGCAACCCATGAAAGCGGATGAAGGCTTTTACCCAGTAGGCGTAGACCTCTTCGGTGCGCAGGCTGTAGTGCAGGAGGCGGCAGCGCTCGCGCAACTGATCGAGCACGCGGACCGACCGCAGTGGCGGCAATTCGCTCGGTGACGGCCGGGGCCGCAGGTTTCCCCGAGGTGGCAAGGTCGGCAACTGGACTGGCATCATGAGCCCTCCAGCGGCACTGCCTCTGTTCAATGAGAACTTGTAACGACGCGCCGCTTTTGCCGGGAATTTGGTGCTGTATATCCATACAGTCAACGTGAAAAAATTGCTGATGAATCAATTGCTTTTGTCCGCCAGTCGGCACCGATCTAGGGCGCAGCTTGCCTGCCTAAGTAGCAGTGGCGGTCTCCCGAGAACACGTTGAGCAGCAGGCATGAAGCTACTCTTGAGAGTTGAGGACACCTTCGATATCCCGGCCTTCGGTGGGCTCGTGGTGGTGCCCGGTCCGCTCGTGCAAGACTACGGCGGCCCATCCAAACTTGAAGTCCAACTGCGAATGCCTGACGCTTCTGCTGTGCAAGCAATGCTCACGGTTCAGTGGATTTCCCAAACCCCGCCGCCCAAGGAGCCGCGGTGGGGTTGCGTCTTTCACGGACTCTCAAAAGCAGATGTTCCCGTGGGCACTGAGGTTTGGTACCAGCCTGCTGCCCAACCTGTCGCTGCAGCGGACGGCTCCGCCGCCCGCTGACCTTTGACGTTGAGCAGCATGAGCAACATGCGTTTTCTGTCAGAGGCTAGGCTGTGGATGATTGACCCGCCGAGCGGGTACGCCTACGAAATCGTCGTTGCGGGCGAGGCCGATCAGCCCGCGCCGGCTCGGCTCGCACTCGTTCGTTCAGCAATCGAGTCGGTGGAAGATCTCAAGACCAAGGCGGTCGCATACCTGGACGCATTCGTTGACCGGGCTAAGGTCGCCGCACCAGGAGACTGGCACTTCGAGGGCGTTGAGTCGGGCCGCGTGCCCGGCGAAACAGAAGACCAATGCAGTTTCTACTTCTCGCTCGAAGCCGATGTGTACGGCGAATGGTCGGTGACGTTCCAAGCCTCGCAATCAAGGTTCTTCCCTGTCGCCTTCGGGCGCAGGCAGGTTTGAATGCGGCTCAACCTTTCGCTCCAGCGGACGGCTTCGCCGTCCGCTGAGCTCGCACGATAAAGCTCAAGATGTGGTTTCACGACATTCCCGCTGAGCGAGAGGCTGGCTATGTCCGATGTGCAAGCACGAACGTGTTGGGAGAGCCACAACTTGGCGCGCTAATGTCGGTATTTGGTCTAGCGCCTGAACCGAGCTTCTTGCGGGAAGTGCCCGGTGACAAGGCCGCCCAGGTCCTGGTGGCGATTCTTCATCAGGACATGGCCTACAAATGCGAAGTGATGCCACTCGCACGCGCCACGGAACTGGCGTATCAGTTCCTTGCATCACAGGAGCCCGGTGCTACGTTCTATATCAATGCGGATTGGTCGGAGAACTTTTCCCGGAAGCAGGGTCCTTCCAGCTTCGGATGGAACCCGTTGACCGAGTCAACGTTCGATGCAGGTGTTCTGGCGATCAGTCAGCGCTACGCGTCGTGCATTTGGGTGGAGGACGAAGATTGAGCTCTAACCTGCCCGTTAACTCGGACGCCTTGTGGCCTTCCGGCGCTATGCGCCTCACAGCCGCAAGTCGCCGGTGACGTCTACGTTGGGCATACGGGAGATGACGTGACAGCCGCGCCGCTCATTTGTGCCC
>NZ_JBFUMO010000191.1:0-9895 GCF_054049355.1 Roseateles sp. P5_E11
CTTCGTCGGCCRCCAAGGCGTCAAGGGCGGCGAATCACGCGTCTTCGACGCCGCCGGCCCGGCGGGCCAGCGCTTCACGATGACCCAGCCCTGGACGACGCTGCTGCTGGACGACGCCCGCGTGATCCACGAAACCACCCCCATCCAGCCCGTTGTGGCGGGCGAACGCGGCTGGCGCGACACCCTCGTCATCACATTAAGAGGCGGCGGATTCCAGGGTCCGTAGAATCCCGAACGGCCACGCCAAAAGCGTGGCCGTTCTTCTACCTACTGCCGCGCCAAAAGCGCCGACSGTCATGAACCCGACCTCCCTCTTCGGCCTGCCCGAGCAGTCCCCGCACGAGCGCGTGCTGCTCGCCACCGACCCGGCCACCGGCCTCAAGGCCATCCTGGCCGTGCACAGCACCGCTCGCGGGCCCGCCTTCGGGGGCTGCCGCCTGTGGCACTACGAATCCGAAGCCGCCGCGCTGAACGACGCGCTGCGCCTGTCCCAGGGCATGAGCCTGAAGAACGCGCTGGCCGACCTGCCATTCGGCGGCGGCAAGGCCGTCATCCTGAAGCCTGAAGGCGCCTTCGACCGCCCTGCCCTGTTCGCCGCCTTCGRCCGCGCCGTGCAGTCGCTGGCCGGCGCCTACATCACCGCCGAGGACGTCGGCACGACGACCGCCGACATGCGCGGCATGCAAGCCCAAACGTCCTTTGTCAGCGGCATCCCGCGCGAAGGCGCCTTCGGTGGCGACCCCAGCCCCAAGACGGCCTGGGGCGTGTTCGTTTCCATCCAGGCTGGCGCCCGCCTCGTGCTGGGTCGCAACTCGCTGGAAGGCGTGCGTGTCGCGCTGCAGGGCCTGGGCGCTGTCGGCTGGCACCTGGCCGAGTTCCTGCACAAGGCTGGCGCCAAGCTGGTCGTGGCTGACGTGGACGCCGCCAAGGTCGAGCGCGCTGTCGCGCAATTCGGCGCCACGGCCGCCAGCGTGGCGGACATCCTGGCCGCCGACGTCGACGTGCTGGCGCCCTGTGCGCTCGGCGCTTCCCTGAACGAGAAGACGGTGCCGACGCTGCGTGCCAAGCTGATCGCCGGCGCGGCCAACAACCAGCTCGCCACGCCCGATGACGGTGACGCACTGCAGCGCCACGGCATCTGCTACCTGCCCGATTACCTGGTGAATGCCGGCGGCATCATCAGCGTGGCTCGCGAGTACCGCGGTGAGGGCGAAGAGACGGCCGTGATGGCCGAGGTGAGCAAGATCGCCGAGCGTGTCGAAGAGCTGCTGCAGCGCGTGCAGACGGCCGACTCGACGCCCGCTCGCGTCGCCGATGACTGGGCCCGTTCCAAGCTCGTCCGCCTGCCCTAAGTCCATCCCTGCAATGGCCGGGCGGTGGCGCCCGGCCAACATTTAGAGAGCCCTCTCAAGTCCAGGGTTTGTCTCGACCGGTTTGTCCTCATGGCGACACGGCGGCTGCGCACAATCTGCGCCGGTTACGTACGATTACCGGAGGCAAACCCTATGCGACGCACTACACGTCCAACCCGCGCGCTGCGCCCCTTGCTGGCAGGTATCGCCCTGCTGCCCCTGRCCCTGACGGCCCATTCAGCCGGCTACCGCTTCGGCACCCAGAGCGCCGCCGCCGAAGGCACCGCCAACGCGAACGCGGCTGAGGCCGCCGACGCCAGCACGCTGTTCGCCAACCCCGCCGGCCTCACGCGCCTGACGGGCTGGAACTTGTCCGGCGTCGTGGACTACGTCGACCCAAAGACGCACTTCACCGACCAGGGCTCCTATATCTCCCTGCCCGGCTCTGGTCTGGCGCCGCGCTCGACGGGCACCGTCGGCGACACGATGAGCTTTGCCAAGGCCGCGGTCGTGCCCCATCTCTATGCCGCCTACAAGGCCTCCGACACGCTGGCCTACGGCCTCGGCGTCTTCGTGCCCTGGGGCACCAAGCTCGACTACCGAGCTGACTGGGGTGGCCGCTACAACCTGCAGAAGGTCGAGCTGAAGTCCATCTCGATCAACCCCAACGTCGCCTGGAAGACCTCGCCCGAGCTGTCGCTCGCGGCCGGCCTGAACATCCAGTACATGGAAGGCAAGCTGCGCCGCGCTGTGCCCTACGCCTCCGTCTACGCCGCCGGCCTGCTCAACGCCGCCCACCAGGCGGCCGCCGCTGGCGCGCCGGGCCTCGCGCTGCAACTGCAGCAGCAGGCCGCCACGGTCTTCGGCAACCCGGCCTATGACGGCTCCATCGCCGTCGAGGGCAAGGACTGGGGCCTTGGCTTCAACCTCGCCCTGCTGTGGGAGCCCGCTGCCGGCACGCGCATGGGCCTGAGCTACCGCAGCAGCGTCAGCCACAAGCTCAAGGGCAGCGCCGACTGGACCCAGCCCACCAACCTGCCCGCCGAAGTGCTGGCCGCCATCACCGCCAAACCCTACAACGGCGTCTCGGCCCTGGACCACAACGACTCCGACGTCAGCCTCTCGGTGCGCACGCCCGAGTCGCTGTCCATCCACGGCTTCCAGCAGCTGACGCCGACCATCGCCGTGATGGGCGACTTCACTTTCACGCGCGACTCCCGCCTGAAGCAGCTGCGCATCGATTTCGCGAACAGCACGGCCGACTCCACCACCGCCGAGCACTGGAAGGACAGCACCAAGGTCTCGGTCGGCGCCCAATGGCAGGCCCTGCCTGCGCTGCTGCTGCGGGCTGGCTACAGCAAGGATCTGTCGCCCGTGCCCTCGGCGACGCGCAGCCCGGCCCTGCCCGATGCCCACCGCACCTGGCTCGCCCTCGGCGCCAACCTGGCCCTGATGGACAACGCCAGCATCGATTTCTCCTTCGGCAAGGTGAAGCTCAAGGACGCGGCGATGAACGCGACCGACGACGGCGACGGCGAGCAGCCCTGCAACTGCGCCTACTCGACCGCACGCGGCAACTACGCCTCCAAGGCCACCATCTTCGGTGTCCAGTTCAACTACAAGTTCTGAGGAGGCGACACATCATGGATCGCCGCAGTTTTCTCCGCCGCAGCGCCGCGCAAGCCGGCGCCCTGATCACCGCCTCCACCGCCCTGTCCAGCCTCGTCGGCTGCGGCGGCGGTGGCGATGCGGGCGCGCCCATCGAGCCCTTGCCCGCCACCTTCCCAGGCAGCAGCACACCGCTGCCGACGACGGCCGCCGCGAGTGGCACGTTCAAGTTCCCGCAATCGGTGGCCTCGGGCGACCCCAAGCCCGACGGCGCCGTGCTGTGGGCCCGCGTCGTGCCGAGCACGGCCGATGACGTGACCAGCGCCACTGGCGCCGGCAGCTACAGCGTGACACTGAAGATCAGCAGCGCCGCCGGCAATGCCGCCCTGCTCGGCACGACCTCGACACTGGCGGGCACGGCCGACGCTACCGCCGACGTGCCGGTCTACGAGTTCTACGACCACACGCTGCGCCACCGCATCAGCGGCCTGCAGCCAGCCACCGTCTACTACTACCAGTTCACTGCCGGCAGCAGCGTGTCGCGCATCGGCCGCTTCAAGACGGCGCCCGCGGCTGACACCGATATCAGCGCGCTGAACTTCGCCTTCGTGTCCTGCCAGGACTGGAACGTGAACCACTKGGCCGGCATGGACATGCTGGCCACGGAAAACATCGATTTCATCGTCCACCTGGGCGACTACATCTACGAGGCCGTCGGCGCCGACTACCAGGCCGGTGGCGTCGAGAGCGCGCACGCCGCGCTGACCCTGCCCAACGGCACAGCCCTGCCCACCGGAGGCAAGTACGCGACGACGCTGGGCGACTACCGCTACCTCTACAAGCGCTACCGCACCGACCGCCGCCTGCAGAACCTGCACGAGCGCTTCGCCTTCGTGGCCGTCTGGGATGACCACGAGTTCAGCGACGACTGCTGGCAGGACCGCGAGACCTACGACAACGGCACGTTCAACGCGACGACGCAAGTCGGCGACAACACGGCCCAGACCTCGCGCCGCCTCGCGGCCAACCAAGCCTGGTTCGAGAACATGCCGGCCGACATCAGCTTCACGCTGGACCCGGGCCAGGGCATCACCGGCATCCGCATCTACCGCGACCTGAAGTTCGGCAAGCTGATGCACCTGATCATGACCGACCAGCGCCTGTACCGCGCCGACCACCTGATCCCCGAGGCCGCGCCCAGCCCGCTGACCGGCCAGGCCGTCGGCAGCATCGGCGCGCGCTACATGGTGCCGCAGGCGACGCTCGCCGGCGTCGAGGCCGCCAAGCTGGCCGCTGGCGCGTCGCTGCCCGACCCGCTGGCCCTCGTCAGCATGCTGGGCGGCGCGCAGCGCCAGTGGTGGGTGCAGACGATGGCGGCGTCCACCGCGCTGTGGAAGATCTGGGGCAACGAGGTTTCGCTGCTGCGTATGGGCATGGACGGCAACAAGATCCCCAGTGCGCCGGCAGCCTTCAAGGCCAAGTTCGTGCTGAATGCCGACCAGTGGGACGGCTTCAACGCCGAGCGCAAATACCTGATGGGCCAACTGCTGAGCAAGGGCGTGAAGAACGTCGTGGCCGTCACCGGCGACATCCACGCCTTTTATGCCGGCGTCGTGATGGCCGACTACGACGCCGCCACGCAGGTGCCGGCGATGGTCGACCTCGTCACGGCAGGCGTGTCCAGCAATTCCAACTTCAGCTATTTCTACACCGAAGCCAGCAAGCCGACCTTTGCCGCGCTGAAGCCGCTGGTGGCCACGAGCGAGGCCGAGTCTGAAGGCATCGCCATCCAGATCCTGAGCGCGGCCATCGCCATCGCGGCGGGCGTGACCGACCTGACCAACACGGCGGCCATCCAGGCTGCCGTGCAGGGTGCCGTCCTGGCTGGGCTGGTGCCTGCCGCAGCCTTCGCGCCGACAGCGTCGCTGTCCAAGGCCGTCATCGTCACCTTCGACGAAACGCAGGCTGGCACCATGGGCACCATCATCGCGGGCACGATCGCGGGCCTGGCAGCCGCCGGCAAGTCGGTCGCGGCGATGACGCTCTACGGCCTGATCCAGCAGAAGCTGGCCGCGGCCCTGGGCATCCCGGCCAACTTCGTGCCGGCGTCCGAGATCGTCAAGCGCCTGAACCCGTTTGCAGACCCGACGACGGCCGTTGCGCCGCCCGTCAACAACCCCTGGATCAAGCATGTCGACAGCGACGCCCAGGGCTATGCCGTCGTGTCACTCAGCAAGACCGARTTGATCTGCACGTTCAAGAAGATGGCACGCCAGGTCGGCGGCACGGCGCCGGCGTCGCCGGTGGCCGCCGTCAGGACGGTTCGCGTCGCCGCTGGCGTGACGGATGTGGCCGTGATGGCCGGACTCTGACGCGGCCGTCCGCACGAATCAGAACGCCCGGCAATGCCGGGCGTTTTCCTTTGCCGCGCCACGCAGCTGGGCACCTGTGAGGCGTGCTTAGACTCCCGCATGCCTCTCTACCGCGTTCTGGTCATCGGCGGCTACGGCTTCTTCGGGCGCCGTCTCGTTGAACGGCTGGCCCGCAGCCCCGGCCTGCACCTCATCGTGGCGGGTCGGTCCGCCGCACAAGGCCTGGCCCTGGTGGATGCGCTGCGCGGGGCGGCGCGCGCGCAACTGAGCTGCGCCACGCTCGACGCGGATGCACCGGCTTTCGCCGACGACCTCAAAGCGCTGGCGCCTGACATCACCGTGCACACCTCGGGCCCGTTCCAGGGCCAGCGGTATCACGTCGCTCAAGCCTGCATGGCCGCTGGCGCGCACTACATCGATCTGGCTGACGGCCGGGATTTCGTGGTCGGCATCAGCAGCCTGAACCAGGCCGCGCTGGACCGTGGCCTGAGCATCATCAGCGGCGCGAGTTCCGTGCCTGCCCTGTCCGATGCAGCAGCTCGCCATCTGGCGCAGGGACTCACCCGCGTCGACCACATCGACATCGGCATCAGCCCGGGCAACCGTACCGAACGAGGCCTGGCCACGGTGCGCGCCATCCTGAGCTACTGCGGCAAGGCCCTGCCGGCCGTGGACCACCGTCCCAGCTTTGGCTGGAGTGGGAGCCGGCGTCACCTTTATCCCGTGCCGGTCGGGAACCGGCTGCTGTCGCCTTGTGACGTGCCTGACCTCGCGCTGCTGCCCAAGCGCCATGCCGGCTGCCCGACGATCAGCTTCGGCGCCGGCCTCGAATTACCGCTCCTGCACCGAGGCATGAACGCCCTGGCGCTGCTGGCCCGGGTCGGCATCGTCAAGGACTGGTCGGCTCATGCGGTGGCCCTGAAGTGGCTCGGCGACCGGTTCAGCGGCCTGGGGTCGAACGCGGGCGCCATGCATGTCTGTGTCAGCGGGGAAACTGCTGAAGGCATCAGGCGCAGTCGCACCTGGCATTTGGTTGCTACTCACGGCGATGGCCCCTTCGTCCCCACGCTGGCCGCTGCGGCGCTGATCCGCAAACTGCAGCATGGCGACGCATCGCTCGCAGGCGCCCAGCCCTGTGTGGGCCTGCTGTCGCTGCAGGACTTCGCACGAGAATCCGAAGGCCTGCACATCGACATGAACGAATCGCCCAGCATCKGCGCCCTGAGCCTCTACGAACGCGTGCTGGGCGCCAGCTATTCACAACTGCCAATGGCGGTGCAGCGCTTCCATCGGCTCGCGGGGCACACCGTCTTGAACGGCTGGGTGCAGACACAGGCGCCGAGTTCGCTGCCGGCCCGGCTGCTGGCCTTCTGCCTTGGGACGCCACGCCGTGCCAGCAGCGGCCCGCTCAGCTTCGAGCTCGACGCCAGCGCGGAGGCCGAACGTTGGACGCRCCACTTCCCGACGCGGACCATGACATCACGAATGCGGCTGGTAGCCGGCAAGATCCAGGAGAAGCTCGGGGCTGCCCGGCTGACTTTTGGCTTGAGCGTTGCCGATGGCCGACTGAGGATGGAGCTTGAAGGCTTGCGTTTCATGGGCCTACCGTGCCCGCGATGGCTGATGCCGCAGGTGGTGGCCGAAGAAACCGGCAAGGACGATCAGCTGCACTTCCGCGTCGCCGCCGGCCTGCCGCTGCTGGGCACCGTCGCGGCCTATGACGGCCATCTCGAACTCGGTCCGGCGCAGGCCACTTCATGATCATCGTGTTCGATGCCCAGTGCCTGCTCTGCAATGGCTGGGTGCAGTTCATCCTGCGGCATGACAGCAAGACCCGCTTGCGCTTTGCTTCCATCCAGGGCGCCGCGGGGCGGAGTCTGCTGGCCGCAGAGGGGCTGGTGCCCGAAGGCCTGCAGACATTGCTGCTMGTCGATGGCCCTCGCGCGTGGCAGCACACGGCAGCCATATTTCGCGTGCTGCATGCGCTGGGCTGGCCCTGGCGCCTGGCCTGGATCGCATGGCTGATCCCGTCCATCGTCCGAGATCCGTTGTACCGCCTGGTCGCCAGGAACCGCTACCGGCTGTTCGGGCGCTCGGCCGTCTGCATCCGCCCGCAGCCTGAGCATGCGGCCAGATTCCTCGACTAAAAAAAAGCCCGGAAGTGCCGGGCGTTTTTTCTAGAGCGGTTCGGAACCGCTTATTCGCCCAGGTAGGCGGCGCGCACCTTCGGATCGTTCAGCAACGCTTGGCCCTCGCCCTCCATCGTCACCTCGCCCGACTCCATCACATAGCCGCGGTTGGCCAGTTGCAGCGCGCGGCTGGCATTCTGCTCGACGAGCAGGATGGTGACGCCCTGCTGGTGGATGTCGTTCACGACCTCGAAGATCTTGTCCACCATGATGGGCGAAAGGCCCATGGACGGCTCGTCCAGCAGCAGCACCTTGGGGCGGGCCATCAGCGCGCGGCCCATGGCCAGCATCTGCTGCTCGCCGCCGGACATCGTGCCGGCCAGCTGCTTGGCGCGCTCCTTCAGGCGCGGGAACAGGCCGAAGACCTTGTCCATGTCCGCCTGAATCTCGCCATCCTTGCGGTTGTAGGCGCCCATCTGCAGGTTCTCGGTGATGGTCATGCGCGTGAAGGTGCCACGGCCCTCCGGCACCATGACCAGGCCCTGCTTGGCCAGGTCCCAGGCGCCCTGACCCTTGATGGGCTTGCCGAGGTATTCGACGCTGCCAGCGGCCACCGGCTGCAGGCCGGTGATGGCCTTCAGCGTCGTCGTCTTGCCGGCGCCGTTGGCGCCGATCAGCGATACCAGTTCGCCCTCGCGCACCTCGAAGCTGACGCCCTTGACGGCCTGGATGCCGCCGTAGGCGACCTTCAAGCCAGAAACCTTGAGCAGGGTTGCTGCCATACCTATCACTCCAAATCGTGCGTTGACCAAGCGGCACCCGTGGAACTGGCTTTGCCAGGCCACTGGGTGCGCCCCCTTGAGGGGGAGCGCGAAGCGCTACGGGGGTGGGTCATCCTTAGTGGTTCTTGTGACCGGCGCCGAGGTAGGCCTCGATCACCTTTTCGTTGCGCTGCACGTCGTAAGGCGTGCCTTCGGCGATCTGCTTGCCGTAGTCCAGCACCGTCACGCGGTCGCACAGGCCCATGACCAGCTTCACGTCGTGCTCGATGAGCAGGATGGTGCGGCCGTCGTTGCGGATGCGGTCGATCAGCTCGCGCAGCACGACCTTCTCGGTCGCGTTCATGCCCGCGGCGGGTTCGTCCAGCGCGATCAGCTGCGGGTCGGTSGCCAGSGCCCGGGCGATCTCCAGACGGCGCTGGTCGCCATAGCTCAGCGTGCGGGCCTTGTAGTCTGCGTACTTGCCGATGCCGACATAGTCCAGCAGCTCCTGGGCGCGCGCCTTGATGGCGGCCTCCTCGGCCTTGAACTTGGGCGTGCGGAACACCGCGCCGATCAGGCCGGACTTGGTGCGGATGTGGCGGCCAACCATCACGTTCTCGATCGCCGTCATGTCGGCGAAGAGGCGGATGTTCTGGAAGGTGCGCGCGATGCCGGCCTTGGCGACCTGGTGCACGGCCTGCGGCGTGTAGGGCGTGCCGCCGAGCGAGAAGCTGCCGCCGTCCGGCACGTACAGGCCCGTGATGACGTTGAAGAAGGTCGTCTTGCCGGCGCCGTTGGGGCCGATGAGGCCGTACACCTGGCCGCGCTGGATCTGGATGCCGACGTCGGACAGGGCCTGCACGCCGCCGAAGCGCTTGGATGCGCCGCTGACGTTGAGAACGATGTTGTCGTGTTTGCTCATGTTGGTGTCCTCCCTCACTTCGCGGCAGGCGGGGCGACCTTGCCGTGCTCGGGCGCCGGCCACAGGCCGCGCGGGCGGGCCAGCATGATGCCGATCATGGCCAGGGCCACCAGCAACTGGCGCAGGATGGAGGCGTCGAGGCGACCGTCAGTCATCTGCTGCAGCGGGCCGGCGACGTAGCGCAGTACCTCGGGTAGGGCCGACAGCATCAGCGCGCCAAGGATGACGCCAGGGATGTGGCCGATGCCACCCAGCACGACCATCGCGACGATCATGACCGACTCCTGCAGGCTGAAGGACTCGGGCGACACGAAGCCCTGGAAGCTCGCGAACATCGCGCCCGACACGCCGCCGAAAGTGGCGCCCATGCCGAAGGCCAGCAGCTTCAGGTTGCGGGTGTTGATGCCCATGGCCTTGGCGGCGATCTCGTCCTCACGGATGGCCATCCAGGCGCGGCCGATGCGGGAGTTTTCCAGGCGGTAGCAGACCACCACGCCGCCCACCACGAGGGCCAGGAAGAGGTAGTAGTACAGCGTCACCGACGGCAGCGTGAAGCCGAACACCTCCCAGGACTTGCCCAGGTCCACGCCGAAGACGTGGAAGGAGTCGATCTGGCCGATGCCGCGCGGGCCGTTGGTGATGTTGACCGGGTACTCAAGGTTGTTCAGGAAGACGCGGATGATTTCGCCGAAGCCCAGCGTGACGATGGCGAGATAGTCGCCGCGCAGCTTCAGCGTTGGCGCCCCCAGCA